>WBUO01000210.1 GCA_008933675.1 Dechloromonas sp. | reverse complement strand
GACCATCGCCGCCGAAGGTGGCGGTGGCTGGAAGGAGTACGCCGGCGGCTACAGCGACTGGGCCAACTACCAGGCCAGCGTGCACCAGGCGGCCAGCGACAAGGCCAAGGTCGACGTGCGGCCGGCGGCGAGGCCGGTGGCGGCCGCCGCCAAGGCGAAGGGCGACAAGCTGAGCTGGAAGGAGCAGCGTGAGCTGGAAGCGCTGCCGGAGCGCATCGCCGCGCTGGAAACCGAGCAGGGACAGCTGACCACGCTGCTTGAAGATCCGGCCATCTATCAGCGCGATGCCAAGGCGGCGCAGCAGGCGGCCGAGCGTCTGGCGGCCATCGACGACGAACTGATGGAACTGCTCGAGCGCTGGGAAACGCTCGAGTCGCGCGCAGCGAATCAGGGGTGACGGTAGCGGGCTGACGGTATTGCGGGCGCAACCGTTCCGTCAGGCCGGCGAGGTGGGGGGGCGGCTGAACGAGTCAGTCGGGGGCGCTCAATTCTCCAGCGGACGCCCGGGCAGCGGCTCCAGTCCCAGGCGCTGGCGGACGACTTCCGGTTTGATGTTCAGCAGATGCCCGATGTCGGTGTAATCGTCCGGCAGTGCCGGGTCGTTCCAGCCGTGGGCGGAGTGGCGGGCCAGGCGGACAGCCAGGGCGACGTTGCGGACGCGCGGCAGGTTGCCGTGATCGTCGTCGATCAGGTTCTGCAGCAGTTCCGGCAAATGCCAGACCTTGCACAGCGAGAGCTGGATTTCCTGGAAAGTGAGACCGAGCGTGTTGCGTTGGGCGTCGGCGCTGCGCATCGTTGGGCAGGCGAGCTGCTGGGCACGGATGTCGAGACCGAGCTTGGGTGCGAAACAGCACACCAGGATTTCGGCAAGATCATGGAGGAGGGCCGCGATGCGCACTTCCTCCATGTTCAGGTCATGGCGCCAGATGGCCCAGTCCTGGGCGTAGTCGGCCGCCCGCTGGGCGCGGCGGATGGTCTGCAGGACGCCGAGCAGCGCATGCGGATCACAGCCCTTCAGCATGTCCTCGATGGTCGGCAGGTCGGTGAAGCGGCGGAAGAAGGGCAGCATGCCGGCCATCATCACGGCACTGGCGATGGTCGTGATGTCGTGGTGCAGCGAACGGCTCTGCATCGGCTGGATGTAGGCCAGCACGCGCACGGTCATGATCGGGTCCTGCAGGATGACGCGGGCCAGTTCGCGGGCATCGACGCGCTCCAGGTCCTCGCGCATTTCGTCGAGGCGGCGCTTGGTGGCGCGCAGTACCGGCAGCGAATTGTTGCTGAACAGCAATACCCAGGCTTCGGTATCCGGTAGCGGGTGGTCCAGCATCGTGTCGTCCTCGATGAATTGTTATGTCTTGCTGAAGGGAGTTTAAGGGGGCGACGCCCTGCCGGGCAAGCGGGCCGCCATGCGATAATCGCCGCCATTCCATCCTCTTCGCCGATTGCCATGCGCTACAAGATCGTTCCGGTCACGCCCTTCGAGCAGAACTGCACAATTTTCTGGTGCGAAAAGACCCGGCTGGCAGCCGTCGTCGATCCCGGGGGTGATCTCGATCGTATCCGCCAGGCCTTGGCGGCAGATGATCTGACACTCGATCGCATCCTGGTCACGCACGGTCATATCGATCACGCCGGCGGCGTTGCCGCCCTGGCAGCGGCGACCGGTGTGCCGGTCGAGGGGCCGCACGAGGACGATCGTTTCTGGATCGACGGCATGGCGCAACAGGGGCGGATGTTCGGTTTCGCCGACGGTCAGCCCTTCGTCCCGACGCGCTGGCTGCGCGATGGCGACAAGGTGTGTTTCGGCGAAGTCGAGCTCGATGTCCTGCACTGCCCGGGACATACACCCGGTCACGTGGTCTTCCACCATCCGGCAAGCCAGCTTGCCCAGGTTGGCGATGTGCTCTTCCAGGGCTCGATCGGCCGTACCGATTTCCCACGTGGCGATCACGAGACCCTGCTGCGTTCGATCAAGGAGCGCCTGTTCCCGCTTGGCGACGCCGTCGAGTTCATTCCGGGGCACGGCCCGATGTCGAACTTTGGCGAGGAGCGCCGCTACAACCCCTTCCTCAGCGGCCGTTTCGGCTGACCGACCGGCCTCCGGGGGTCAGTCGCCCGCGACGTGAATCTTGGCGGCCCAGCCGAGGGCGGCGAGCTGGGCATCGAGGTGAGCGTCGGCACCGATGCTCAGTTTCTTCAATGCCATCGTGGCGCCTTGCAGGTCGCCGGCTTCGGCCGAAGTGACGGCATGCAGCAGTTCGCCCAGCAGGCCGGCGTGATCGATCAGCGCCGACGAGACCTCGTGGGTCAGTGGTAACTGCTGCACGATTTCGTTCATCGACATGTTCAGCAGCACATGGAGCAATGAGAAGGAGCCGATCATGAACGCGGCATCTTCCAGGTTGTCGATCGCCGGGCGCGGATTCAGGCGGCGCGCCAGTGATTCCATCAGGTGACCGCGGGCGGCGGCTTTCTGCAGGAGCGGGTTGGGCTGGTGGCCATGGTTGGGATCGGCATAGACCAGCAATTGCAGCCAGCGCTGCAACTGGCGACGACCCAGCAGGTTGATTGCCTGGGAAAAGCTGGTGATCGGTCTTGTCGGGGCGATCGCCGCCGAATTGACCAGACGCAGCAGGCTGTAGGAAAGCTTGGATTCCTGCCGGAAGACGGCGTCCAGGGCCGCCGTGTCGGCGTCTTCGGCAATCAGTGCCAGCAGCGCCAGGAGCTTGATGCGCGTGGTGTCCGCCTTGCCGGAAGCAGGGGCGCGGGCGAGCAGGAATTCGGCGCTGCACAGCGTGCAGGCGTTGGCCAGCAGCCACTGCCGGTCGGCATGGCTGAGCACGTCGGTGGCCACGATGCTGGTCCGGCTGGCCAGTCCGAACAACGTGAACGGCGGCAGGGCGCGGGCATGACCGGCAGTCAGCACGACAAAGGGCCAGCTGCCGGTTGCCGGCAACGGGCTATCGGGGCTGGCGATCAATCCGACCTTGGCGTGTTGCTGGCGCAGCGTCGCCTCCAGCGCAGTCAAGGTATCTGCATCGGCGGTCGGCGGGTGCGGCGGAAAGATGAATACGGCGCGTTCGCCCAGGCGCCCCGATTGTCCGGCCGCGGCGGCTGCCGGCAGCAGCCAGGGATGGCGGTGGTCGAAATCGTCGATCTGCGCTGCTTCGGTCAGCCGGCCCAGCAGGGCGCTGTCGCCGGCGGCGCTGGCGAACGTCGCACGATATCCCGACCAGGCATCGTCAGCGCCAAGCAGCGGTTGGATGAACAGGAAGTCGGTGGTGGCCATGTCGTGCACTCGGGATCGAATCCCGCGATGTTAACAAACTCGTGTGGCTGGCGTCTTCTCCTGGTCGAGGTTTTGAGTGTGTTTCGACAGTTTTTGGCGATTCGCGCGCAGCCTGGAGAGGATTGCCGGGTGCCCGTTGCCGCCTGGCTCAGCCGTGCCGGCAAAGGTGGGCGGGGTGCGGCGGGTGAATTCAACGGGACCTCCGTCCGGTTGGGGGGCGTCGCCGCTTTCGGGTAAAATCCCGCCTTTTCCTGCGGAAGATTCCGCACAGGCACATACCCCGACCATGACCCAGAACACTTCCCTCTCCTACCGTGATGCCGGTGTCGATATCGATGCCGGCGATGCCCTCGTCGATCGCATCAAGCCCCTGGCCAAGAAGACGCTGCGCGAAGGCGTGCTCGGCGGCATTGGCGGTTTCGGCGCGCTGTTCGAAGTGCCGAAGCGCTACCAGGAGCCGGTTCTGGTTTCCGGTACCGACGGCGTCGGCACCAAGCTGCGCCTGGCCTTCGAGCTGAACCGCCACGACACGGTCGGCCAGGATCTCGTCGCCATGAGCGTCAACGACATCCTGGTGCTCGGCGCCGAATCGCTGTTCTTCCTCGACTACTTTGCCTGCGGCAAGCTTGATGTCGATACTGCAGCTTCCGTCGTCGGCGGTATCGCCAAGGGTTGCGAACTGGCCGGCTGCGCGCTGATCGGCGGTGAAACCGCCGAAATGCCGGGCATGTATCCGGATGGCGAGTACGATCTGGCCGGCTTCGCTGTCGGCGTCGTCGAAAAGTCCAAGGCCATCGACGGCAAGGACATCGCTCCGGGCGACGTGGTACTCGGCCTGGCCTCTTCCGGCGCCCACTCCAACGGCTACTCGCTGGTGCGCAAAATCATCGAGCGTTCGCAGCCGGACATGAATGCCAAATTCGATGGCGAACGCACGCTGGCCGATGTCGTCATGGCGCCGACCCGCATCTACGTCAAGCCGGTGCTGGCGCTGCTGCAGAAGGTCACGGTCAAGGGCATGGCCCACATCACCGGTGGCGGCCTGCTTGAGAACGTGCCGCGCGTGCTGCCGGAAAACACCGTCGCCGAACTGCAGAAGGCAGCCTGGCCGCGGCCGAAGCTGTTCGACTGGATGCAGGCCGAAGGCAATGTCGCGGAGAACGAGATGCACCGTGTCTTCAACTGCGGTATCGGTCTGGTCGTTGTCGTTGCCGCTGCCGATGCGGATGCTGCCATGGCCGAACTCAAGGCCCAGGGCGAAACCGTCTATCGCATCGGCCAGATCCGTGCCCGCCAGGGCGACGAAGCGCAGACCCTCGTGGTCTGATCGTCTGCGGTGGGTCGCCGCCTTCGGCGGTGGCCTGCTCATGCTGCATTGGCCGCTCCAGGCAGCGGCCGACAGCAGTGCTGGAGAGCCGGTAGCGGCCTCCACGCATCATCCCGTTGCCGATGAGGCAAGGATCACGGCGGCCAGCTTCGGCACGGCGGCTGTGCTCGATACCGATTTTCCCGGATTGCACGGCGAGGCCAGTTTCTACGGCCAGGGCTTCAAGGGGCGGCGCACTGCCAGCGGCGAGCGTTTCGATCCCCGTCGCTTTACTGCCGCCAGCAACCGCTTTCCTCTCGGTACCCGGCTTGCAGTACTGCGCCCGGACAACGGCCGCTGCGCGCTGGTCAGCGTGAACGATCGCATGCATCGCAAGCACCGGCGGCGCATCGTCGATGTTTCGCGGGGTGTCGCCGAGCATCTCGGCATGTTGCGCGCCGGTGTCGTCGTCGTGCGTGTCATGCCGTTGCCGCATGGTTTCAGCGGTGACGACGAAAGCGCCTGCCGTGCCCTGTTCGCTGCCGTCGATTGTCCGGATTGCGTGGACGAGGGAGGGGCGCCCGACTGATCGGCGCCTTGCAGACCCGGGGAATTCCTTGGGCTGCCGGTTCTCACTTCGCTACAATCAGCCTCTCTTGTCGGCGGTCGTGCCGGCTGCTGCCCTGGTTCACGTCATGAAGAAGAAAATGCCCTCCGCCGTCGTCGTCCTGGCCGTGCTCGGCCTCGCTGTCGCCGGCTATTTCGCTTACAGCGCCAATCGTCCTTCCGTCCCTGCACCGGCCGCCGGGGCGCCGGCCGGCAACGGTGCCGGCAGTTTCGCCCTGGCTGTCGAGGTGGCGCCGGTCAAGGCAGTCGATTTTGCCGACGACGCCTTGGCAGTCGGCTCGCTGAAATCCGCCGAATCGGTGATGCTGCGCCCGGAAACGCCCGGTCGTGTGGCGGCGATCGCCTTCCGTGACGGTGCTCTGGTGAGCAAGGGCAGCGTGCTGGTCAGTCTCGACGCCGGTATCCAGGAGGCCGAGCTACTGCAGGCGAAGGCCAATCTGGCGCTGGCCGAGAGCACGCACCGGCGTAACCTGGAGTTGCTGGCCAGGAAATTCATCAGCCAGCAGGCGCTCGAAAGCTCTGCCGCGACACTGAAGGTTCAGGAGGCGGCCGTCAGTCTGGCCGAGGCCAGGCTGGCCAAGACACGCATCCGCGTTCCCTTCGCCGGCGTCGTCGGCCTGCGCAACGTCAGCGTCGGCGATTACGTCAAGGAAGGCCAGGATCTGGTCAATATCGAGGACATCACGACGCTGCGCGCCGATTTCAAATTGCCGGAAAACTACATCGGGCGCCTGAACAAGGGAATGGCGCTGGAGGTGACCAGCGATGCCCTACCCGGCGAGCGTTTCACGGCGGCGCTCGAGGCGGTTGATCCGCTGGTCGATCAGGGCGGCCGTTCGCTGTCGGCCCGCGCCCGCCTCGACAACCGTGACGGCAAGCTGCGTCCCGGCATGTTCGTCCGTGTCCGTCTGCTCTTCGGCGAACGCCAGGCGGCCTTGATGGTGCCCGAGCAGGCGATCATTCCCGGTGCGCAGCCGGCAGTCTTCAAGGTCGTCGACGGCAAGGCGAATCGCGTGCCGGTGCGCCTCGGGGTGCGGCGGACGGCGCAGGTGGAAATCGTCGACGGCCTGGCTGCCGGCGACGTTGTGGTCACCGCCGGACAATTGAAGTTGCGCGACGGCATGGAGGTGCGGGCGGTCGGGGAAGGTGCCCCGGCAGCGCCAGCGGCGAACGCCAAATGAAGATTTCCGAGATCTGCATCCAGCGGCCGGTGTTCGCCACCGTGCTGTCGCTGATCGTCATGCTGCTCGGCATCGTCTCCTACGACCGCCTGTCGGTCCGCGAATACCCGAAGATCGACGAGCCGGTGGTGACGGTGACCACCAACTATCGCGGCGCCTCGGCCGACATCATCGAGTCGCAGGTGACCAAGCCGCTCGAGGATTCGCTGGCCGGCATCGAGGGTGTCGAGGTCATCACCTCGATCTCGCGCGCCGAGAGCAGCCAGATATCGGTCCGCTTCAAGCTCGAGCGCGAACCGGATTCCGCCGCCTCGGATGTCCGCGACCGCGTCTCGCGGGTGCGCAACCGGCTGCCGGACGAAGTCGACGAGCCGGTCATCGCCAAGGTCGAGGCCGATGCCAACCCGGTGATCTGGCTGGCCTTCTCCTCCGACAAGCATTCGCCGCTGGAGGTCACCGACGTCGCCAACCGCATCGTCAAGCCGCGCCTGCAGACGCTGCCCGGCGCCGCCGACGTGCGCATCTTCGGCGAGCGCAAGTTCGCCATGCGCATCTGGCTCGACAAGCAGCGTCTGGCCGCCTACCAGCTGACGCCGGCCGACGTCGAGGAAGCGCTGCGCCGGCAGAACGTCGAAGTGCCGGCCGGGCGCATCGAAAGCCGCCAGCGCGAATTCTCGGTGGTGGCGACGACCGACCTGAAGACGCCGGAGGAATTCGCCGCCGTCGTCGTCAAGACGGCCAGCGGCTATCCGGTGACCATCGGCGACCTCGGTCGCGTCGAGATCGGCCCGGCGGCCGAGCGCAGCACGGTCCGTTTCAAGGGCCGCTCGGCGGTCGGC
>WBUO01000209.1 GCA_008933675.1 Dechloromonas sp. | reverse complement strand
GGGCAGCACCAGGCCGACTTCATACTCCTCGGCACCGCGGTCGCGGTTGAAACGGTCGCTGCGCCCGCCCAGCTCGAGGCTCGGCGGTTCGGCAGTCAGTGCCGTGGCGGCGTCCTGACGGGCACGGACGGCATTTTCGCGCTCAGCGAGCGCCTGCGCCGCGGGCTGCCGGGACCAGGCGGCGGCGAAGGCGCCGGCCAGGGTTTGCTGCGTCTCGCCATGCGCCGGCCAGGCGATGGCAATCAGGAAAGCGATGCGAAAACAGGCTCGCATGAAACATCCTCCGGTTGATGAAGCACAACCGGCGGTACGCCAGATCAGCCCGGACGGGCTGCGGGTGAATCAGGGGGGAAGACTGGCCAACCGCCGACGATCAGGCGGCGGAGGCTCTGGGCGGGCGTTCGAGCCCGTCGGGAATGCGCGAGGAGAAACAGGCAGCGCAGGCGACCGGCACGACCGAAGCGCCGGCGACGATGACCGCGGCGAGACGCTCGCCGGTACCGCCGAGCAGGTGGCCGAGTACATGTCCCGGGCAGCAGTGATGCCGGGTATCGGCACAGGAATCCTGAGCGGAACAGGCACTGCCGCAAGCGTCATGCCGGGTCGCGTCGTGATGCTGCGCGTGGCTGTCGTGGCCGGCATGGCCGTGATCGGCATCGTGCCCTTCGTGGCTGCCGTTGCCGAGCGCCGGCTGATCGTGCGCCGCCATGCCCTGCGCCACTTCCCAGCCGAAGCTCGGCGAGAAGACGGTGGCCAGCATGACCAGCAACAGCAGGCGGGAGACGGAACGGAACAGCGTGCGCATGGGGGCGGACTATAGCCGATGAGTTGCGTATCTGAAACCCGACTGGATCAAAAGTTCCGTTCCCCGGGTGCTCAGCAGCATTCCTCCTCGACCTGCAGCAACAGGGCCAGCGCCGCTTCGTCGCCGCAATCCTCGAACAGTTCGCGGATCTGGTTGATATGCGAATGGACGAGGAACAGGTCGTCCGGTGCCGGCCCGCTGCGCGGCTGACGCTTGGCCATGAAGTACTGCCAGAAGGAACGTCCGGTGCCGTCCGCCGGCATGTTGCGCTCGATCAGTTCCATCAGGCGACGGGCATTGCCGGCGCAATCGATGCCGTCGAAGCTGATGTAGCGATCGGTTTTCTGCCGGCAGGGGCAATCGGCAGCAGGGGTGGCGGTGGTTTCCATGTCTTTCTCCGATGGGCGGGAACATGGCCGCACTCTAGCTGCGTTGCGCCGGCCTTTCCGTCGGCTGGCCGACACTATCCGGACAATATTCCGCCAGCGCCGCCAGCGAGCGGACACGCAGGCTGCGCCGGCCATGGCGCTGCAGCAGCCCTTCCCGCTCCCACTGATTGAGCAGCGAGGAGACCGTCTGCCGGGTACTGCCGAGCAGGCTGGCGATGTCCTCGGTCCCGAGATCGAGCGGGATCAGCCAGCCATCGTCGGTCGGCTGGCCGCGGCGCTCGGCCAGGCCGAGCAGGAAGCGGGTAAGACGCGCCGGCACCTCGCGGAAGGCAAGATCCTCGATCAGGCCCACGGCGTTGGCCAGCAGGCGACCGAGCACGCGCATCATGACCGGCGTGATCGACGGGTCGCTGGCCAGCCGGCGGGCAAAGCTGGCGGTGTCGATGACCTGCAGCACACTGTCGGCCACTGCCTCGACATAGGTCGGCGTATGTGTCGTGTAGATGTCGCCGGGGCCGAGGAAACTCAGGCTCAGCTCACGGTTCTCGCCGGCCAGGTAGACGCGCAGGCGCCCCGATTCGACGATGAAGACCTGGTCGCGGGCATCCCCCGGTGTCGCCAGCAGGCAGCCGCGCTCGACGGTGCGGCGGCTGAAACCGGCCAGCAATCCGGGCGGTATCGCGGCATGGTGATGGTGGGAGACGGCATCCATGTCTTGAACGAAGCAAGAGCAAGACCAAGCAAGTAGCCAATGAATTCAATAACTTGTCCAATCACCAGGCTGTCGGATACACGACAAGTCGTAGCCGCCTGCCAGCCGGAAACTGGCAGGCAACTACACGGCGACCAGGGTCTGCCGTCCGTACCATTCCTCACCCGCCGGCAGATTCACCGGCTGCCGGGCCACCGCTGCCTCGACACAGAGCATGTGCCGCCAGCCGTTGGCCGGCATGTCGTTCAGCGCGGCACAGCCCTCGACCCAGGGATTCCAGACGACGACATCGGGAAAACCTTGCGCCTGGATGCCCAGGCTGAGATTCCCGGCCTTCAGCAGCTGCGGCCGCCTGACATCGTGATAGACGCGATCGAGCGGCCCATCGACGACGACTTCAGTACCGCTTTCGCGGACGATACGGTCGGCATTGACGGCATCGCGATATTCGTAGCCGTAAAGGCCTTCGAGTGCCGCATCCTCGACCTGGGTGACGCGCAGATAGGAATGCAGGGCTGCGGTGAAACTGAACGGTGCGGCGCCGGTGTTGGTGACGCAGAACTCGAGGTCGATGCGATCGGCCTCCAGCATCAGCGTCAGTTCGGCGCGGAAGGCGTGCGGCCAGATGGCACGCGTCGCCTCGTCGTCAACGAATTCGAGCGTGATCAAGGCATAGTCGTCGCCAGCCCGCTCGGCAGCCAGCGACCAGGGACGGGTACGCACGAAACCGTGTTTCGGCAGATCGCCGAGGGCTGCGAACTGCGGAAAACAGACGGGGATGCCGCCGCGGATGGCGACGCTGCCATCGAAAACCGCCTTTTCGGAGAGAAACAGCCGCTCGCGGCCATCCGGCGTCTGCCAGGAGAGCAGCTGTCCCCCCAAGCGGCTGACAACGGCGCTGGCGCCACGGGGACCGTTCAGGCGCCAGGCGGCGATACCGTGGAATTCGATGCTTTCAATGGATGGTTTCATGTTTTTCCGGTGCCTTGGGCACCACGTAGAGTTGGGGACGGACATGCAGGAACTCGACATGACTGCCGAGCAGCGTGACGCTGCCGGAACAGCGGTTATCGCCGGTATCGCTGAATTCGAAGCTGTACACCCGGCGCAGCCGGAAATGCCCGGCATCGTTGCGCGCCGGCCGCAGCGAGCGGCCGACCACGGTTTCGTCAAGAAACTGCAGCCCTTCCTCGGCGCAGGCCTTCTGTGCAGCGAGGATCCCCGCTTCGCGGGCTTTCAGGCTGTCCAGCCAGAACCAGATGGCGGCAGCAATGCTGGCGATGACCAGGATTTCGGTTAGTTCCATACGACAAGTATACGGAAAGGAGGAAATACGCCACAGAAAAGCCGGGCAATTTGCTGGATAATGCGAACGTCAAAAAATCCGTACCGCAATGAATTCTCCGCTGCAACGCCTCCGCGAACTCCTGCCCTTCGGCCATTCCGGCCCCGAAGGACGCGACTCCTCGTCGGCCAGCCGCCTGCCGGAGTTGGCCGGACTGGCGCCGCTGGCGGCGATCACCCGACTGAGCGACGAGGTATTGCCGCAGATCGCGCGGCAGAGCAATCTGCACATGCGCTTCAAACTGCTCGAGGAAGCCCGGCACGATGCCGAACAAGTGCTGCCGGTACTCGAAAGGCAGATCAGCGAGGCGGCCCTGCCCCTGCCCAAAACCGCCACCGCCGCCGCCCTGCAGGCCGACAACCTGTTCAAGCGCCTGGCCCAGGGCTATATCGACATTGCCCGCAGCATCTTCAGCCACCATCAGACAACGCTGGCCCATCTGCTGCACCGGGCTGCCGAAAAAGCGATGACGGTACTCGCCCGCCGGCAACTGCTCGCTGCCCGCGCCTACGCCCTGCCCTCGTCCGGTTCCTGGCTGTTGCTGCACGAGCTCTACCGGATGACCTGCGATCCGCGCAGCAAACCGCTCAACGGCGAAACCGCGCCGATCGAGCATGCCTACCTCGGCGCGCTGCTCTTCGCCTTCCTCGAGCCGAACAAGCTGCCGCGCAACGAGCTGGATGTCGTTCATGCCTGCACCGATCAGCTGGCCGCCTACGCGGTGATCGCCGAAGCCTCTTCCGAAGCGCTGACCAGCAAGGCGGCCGACGCCTGTTTCCTGATCCGCAGCGAGGAAGGCAACGCCGGCTTCCCGCTGACCCGGCTGCCGGTCGGCAGCCACTTTTCCGGCGGCCTGATCGTCGATTGCTCGCAGGTGCTGGCCGCCCTCGACCGCAACCTTTCCCGCCTGCCCGGCAAGGTCGTGCAGCCCGATCTGGATGCACCGCCGGTCCTGCTGCAGAGCCTGCGCGTCGCCCTTGCCGGGCGCAGTGCCCGACGCTTCAGCCGCACCAAGTTCCGGCCGCGGGCCGACCTCGTCGGCGGCCTCGATCAGGTCATCACCTTCCTCGACGGCAACGCCTTCTCCCGGCGCGCCCATGACGCGGCCTGCCGGCATGATGCGCGCGGCTTCGCGCCGAGCGAATGGTCGCTGATCGACGAGAGTCCGGACGGCTTCCTGGTCCGTTTCATCAAGGGTGAGAAGTGCCAGTTCGGCGCCGGCGACATCGTCGCCCTGCAACCGCGCGAATCGAGCCGCATCCATGTCTGCCTGGTGCGCCGCATCGCTTCCGGCCGCAATCGTCTGGAACTCGGACTGCAACTGCTGTCGCCGCAGGTCAGCGTGGTCACCCTGCCGAACGGCAGTGCCGCCGGCACGCGTGCCATCTTCCTGCACAGCCTGCCTGCCTATGGCCGCTTCGCCGGCCTGGTCGTGGCCCCCGGCAAGGTCAGCAGCCATGAGAAACTCAGTTTCACGACACTCGGCCGGAACATCGAAAGACAGGTCGGCAAGACCCTGGAAGCCAACGAGGGGCTAGAATTCGTCACCCTCGAACCGCTGTCCCACTAGACTCCCCCGATGCTCAGCTACCGTCATGCCTTTCACGCCGGCAACCACGCCGACGTGCTGAAACACCTGATCCTGATCCAGATCGCCCAGTACATGGGCGAAAAGCCGACGCCCTTCTGGATCATCGACACCCACGCCGGTGCCGGGCGCTACGCCCTCGACTCGGCACATGCCAGCAAGCTTGCCGAATACCGTGACGGCATCGGCCGCCTGTGGAACGCCAAGGGTCTGCCGCCGGCCGCCGCCGACTACGTCGATTTCGTCCGCCTGCTCAATCCGGATGGCCAGTTGCGCCATTACCCCGGCTCGCCATGGCTGGCCAGCCAGCTGCTCCGCGAAGGCGACCGCCTGCGCCTCTACGAACTGCACAGCAGCGACGTCAAGCTGCTGCAGGACTGCTTCAAGAGTAGCGGCCGCCAGGTCATGGTCACCGCCGGCGACGGTTTCGCCGGCCTGAAGGCCGTGCTGCCGCCACCGCCGCGCCGGGCGCTGGTACTGATCGATCCTTCCTACGAGACGCGCGACGACTACACCAACGTGATCAAGGGCCTGCAGGAAGCCCTGAAGCGCTTCCCGACCGGCACCTACGCGCTGTGGTACCCGATGCTCACCAAGCCGGAATCGGTCAAACTGCCGGCCCGCCTGAAAGCTCTCGGCGCCGCCAACTGGCTGCACGCGACGCTGCAGGTCGCCGCTCCGGCCCGCGACGGCTTCGGCATGCACGGCAGCGGCATGTTCATCATCAATCCGCCGTGGACGCTGGAGAAGAAGCTGCACGAAACGCTACCGGTGCTGGTGCCGCTGCTTGCCCAGAGCGAGGGCGCCCGTTACACGCTGGAAAGCGAATCAACCTAGATTGGTGTATTTGGCGCGTGAGCCACGCGCCTTGGCAACCGGGTACTTTTCGCCGTTCTTGACCAGTTTGGCACGCGCCGCCGCCAGCAGGTCGATACCTGCCGTCTCGGCGATCAGCAGCAGATAGAGCAGGATGTCGGCGCATTCGTCGCGCAAGGCTTCGGCGGCAACCGGCTCGGCTGGCAGGGCGTCGATTTCGTCATCGCTCTTCCACTGCGTCAGTTCGAGCAGTTCGCCGGCTTCCAAGTTGAGCGAGACGATCAGGTTGCGCAGCGAGTGGAACTGACGCCAGTCGCGTGCGTCGCGGAAGGCCAGGAGTTCGGTAGTCAGGGCGTGCAGGTCGCTCATCGTGATGTCCTTGTCGGCAATGAAACGATGATGCCACAGGCCATGGCAGCTAGAATGGCCGCTCCACCTCCACCCTGTGCGCCATGAAAGCTCCTTCGCTGAACCTGCAGATCTTCGCCGGCTGTCTCGTCGGCATCGCCGGCGGCTTCTGGCTGACTGCCGAAGGCGCCACGCCGCTGGCGCAGAACACGCTGTACGGCGCGAAGCTGGTCGGCAACCTGTTTCTCGACCTGCTGCGCATGGTGCTGGTGCCGCTGGTCTTCTCGTCCATCGTCGTGGGTGTCGCCAACCTGCGCGCCCACGACCGCATGCACCGCGTGTGGACGACGACGCTGGCCTTCTTCTTCGCCACCATGGGCCTGGCCATCGTCATCGGCTTTGGCGCCGCCCACCTCTTCCGGCCGGGCGACGGCATGCAGCTGACGATGTTCGCCGAGGCGACGCAGAACTTCCAGGCGCGGCAGATGCCGCTGCCCGACTACATCGCCCAGTTCCTCCGCGGGATGTTCCAGAATCCTTTCAAGGCGCTGGCCAACGGCGAGATTCTGGCCATCGTCATCGTCGCGCTCTTCCTCGGTATCGCGCTGGTCGTCGGCGGCGAGCGCTACCGCAACATCCGCAACCTGATCGGCGAGCTGCAGGAGCTCTGTCTGCGCATCGTCGGCTGGATCATGCATCTGGCGCCTTTCGGCCTGGCTGCCCTGCTGCTGCAACTGGTCGCCACGCAAAAAAGCGACCTGCTGCTCAGTCTTGGCCACTTCATCGCCGTCATCACCGGCACCACGCTGTTCCACGGCCTGATCGTGCTGCCGGCGATCCTCTGGCTGATCGCCCGGATGTCGCCTTGGCGCTTCTTCAAGGGCAGCCGCGAGGCCTTGGTCACCGCCTTCGTCACCAGTTCGAGCGCCGCCACACTGCCGATCACCCTGCGCTGCACCGAGCAGCACCTGCATGTGAAGAAAGATGTCGCCAGTTTCGTCGTGCCGCTCGGGGCGACCATGAACATGGATGGCACGGCGCTCTACGAAGCCGCGGCGGCGCTGTTCGTCGCCCGTCTGGCCGGCATCGAGCTCGACATCGCCAGCCAGATGATCATCTTCTTCGTCGCCATGCTCGGCGCCATCGGTGCCCCGGGCATTCCCAGCACCGGCATGCTGTCGATGGTGCTGGTACTCGAATCGGTCGGTCTGCCGACCGAGGCCATCGCCATCCTGCTGCCCATCGACCGCATCCTCGACAC
>WBUO01000208.1 GCA_008933675.1 Dechloromonas sp. | reverse complement strand
GCCGCCACCACCGCCGCCGCGGCCACCGAAGATCTCGTCGAAGATGCCGCCGAAGGCGTCGGCAAAGCCGGCGCCACCGCCACCGAAGCCGCCGCCCATGCCGGCCTGCGGATCGACGCCGGCATGGCCGTACTGGTCATAGGCGGCGCGCTTCTGGCTGTCCGAAAGGATCTCGTAGGCTTCCTTGGCTTCCTTGAACTTTTCCTCGGCCGCCGGATTGTCGGGATTGCGGTCGGGGTGATGCTTCATGGCCAGCTTGCGGTAGGCCTTCTTGATTTCGTCTTCGCTGGCATCGCGATTGACGCCGAGGATTTCGTAAAAGTCGCGTTTGCTCATGATTGCTTTCGTGGAATGTCGCGCATCGTTTAGCGGGCGGTGAAGGGCTCGCCCCAGATCAGGTCCTGCTCGCCGCGTGCCCAGCTGAACCAGTCGCCGCAGCTGCTGCGTTCGCAGAGTCGGCTGTCGACATGGTTCAGCGTGACGTACTGCGCCGTGTTGTTGTCATTGCCGTCGTTCAGGCGTTCGCGCTTGCCAACGCGGGCGGCCAGCACGACGCTGGAGCGGCTGTCGGGGAAATCGGGGGTGATGCCTTTCAGCTGCAGGCTGGGCCCCCAGTTGCGCAGGCTGCCGATCAGGGCAGTATCGCGCGCCAGCATCCGCTCGAGGCGAACAACCAGGCCGACCGTCCTGCCTTCCCAGCGGAAGGGATTTTCGTCGAGCTGCTGGACGGTCACCCAGGCGGCGATGCCATGCTGCTTGCTGAAGGCGTTGAACTGCTGGCGGGATGCCTCCTGCTTGCGGCTGTATTCGACCTGCTCCCTCTCACGCTGGGCCTTGGCGGCAGCATCGTTAGAGTAATAGGCGAGCTTGCCGCTCTCCTCGTCAACGCGGGCCCTTGCCGTCGGGTTGGGCAGGCGGCCATGCGCACCGGGTTTGAGCGCTTCGGTAAACACGCCGACGCTCAGGTTACGGCCATTGGGGCAGACATTGCGGTAGGCGCGGATGCCCTCGTCCATCAGTCGTCTGACCTGCTCGTCATCGGCGACGGTGACCGTCGCGCCGGGAAGCAGGGCGATCTGCTCGACCTTGCACAGCTCCATCGGGCCATCCTGCGGGCTGCGGCTGATGAACAGCAAGTCGGCACCCTTGATCGAGCCCATTTCGACGACGTATTTGTCACCGGGAACCGGTTCGACACGGCCCTTGATCTTCTGGCCGTCGAGGAAGACGCCATTGCGGAAGTCGCCTTCCCAGGTCGCCTTGACCTTCATCTCGGCGTAGCGGTACAGCCATTCGGCCTTGCCCTTGCCGTCGGCCCGGCCATCCTTGCAGCCGCCGCGATAGCGCAGGGCGTAATCGTACTGGCCAAGCATCGAGGGCGCCCAGACCTGGCAGCGCCCGTCGATGTCCTCGGTGTAGCCGGTCGCGTCGCTACGCCCCTTGGCCAGTACGGAACTGGCCGGGAGGAGAAGGGCGGTGACGAGGCAGGGAATGATCGGGTTCATGGCGATCCGGGTAAACGGCCAACGGGGATGGCGTGCCACCCCCGTCTCCTGGCCGGCGGACGGGTTTACTTCTTGTCCTTGTTCACCTCGGTGAACTCGGCATCGACCACGTCGCCGTCGACCGTCTTCTCGCCTTGCGGCTGCGCACCGGCACCAGCGGCACCGGCGGCGCCTTCCGCCTGCTGCTGGGCGTACATCTTCTCGCCCAGCTTCTGCGCCGCGGCAGCCAGAGCCTCGGTCCTGGCGGTGATGGTGTCCTTGTCGCCATCACGCAGCACATCCTCGACATCCTTGATGGCGGCTTCGATCTTCGACTTCTCGTCGGCATCAAGCTTGTCGCCGTACTCGGTCAGCGACTTCTTGACCATGTGCACCATGCCGTCGGCCTGGTTGCGGGCATCGGCCAGTTCATGCACCTTCTTGTCCTCTTCGGCGTGCAGTTCGGCATCCTTGACCATGGCCTGGATTTCAGCCTCGCTCAAGCCGGAGTTGGCCTTGATGGTGATCTTGTTTTCCTTGCCGGTGGCCTTGTCCTTGGCCGTCACGTGCATGATACCGTTGGCGTCGATGTCGAAGATCACCTCGATCTGCGGCATGCCGCGCGGGGCCGGCGGGATGCCTTCCAGGTTGAACTGGCCGAGGCTCTTGTTGCCGGAGGCGACTTCGCGCTCGCCCTGCAGCACGTGGATGGTCACCGCGGACTGGTTGTCGTCGGCGGTCGAGAAGACTTGCGAGGCCTTGGTCGGGATCGTCGTGTTCTTCTGGATCAGCTTGGTCATGATGCCGCCCAGGGTCTCGATGCCGAGCGACAGCGGGGTCACGTCGAGGAGCAGCACGTCCTTGACTTCGCCCTGCAGCACGCCGCCCTGGATGGCAGCGCCGACGGCGACGGCTTCATCCGGGTTGACGTCCTTGCGCGGCTCCTTGCCGAACACTTCCTTGACCTTCTCCTGCACCTTGGGCATCCGCGACTGGCCGCCGACCAGGATCACGTCGTCGATGTCGCCGACCTTGCAGCCGGCATCCTTCAGCGCGGTCAGGCAGGGGGCGACGGTGCGCTCGATCAGCTCGTCGACCAGCGACTCGAACTTGGCGCGGGTGATCTTCAGCGCCAGGTGCTTCGGGCCCGAGGCGTCGGCGGTGATGTAGGGCAGGTTGACTTCGGTCTGCTGGCTGGAGGACAGCTCGATCTTGGCCTTTTCGGCGGCTTCCTTCAGGCGTTGCAGGGCGAGCACGTCGGCCTTCAGGTTGACGCCGGTTTCCTTCTTGAACTCGTCGATGATGTAGTCGATCAGGCGCTGGTCGAAGTCTTCGCCGCCGAGGAAGGTGTCGCCGTTGGTGGCCAGCACTTCGAACTGCTTTTCGCCATCGACGTCGGCGATCTCGATGATGGAGATGTCGAAGGTGCCGCCGCCGAGGTCATAGACGGCGATCTTCTTGTCCTTGCCGGCAGCCTTGTCCATGCCGAAGGCCAGCGCAGCCGCGGTCGGCTCGTTGATGATGCGCTTGACTTCCAGGCCGGCGATGCGACCGGCGTCCTTGGTGGCCTGGCGCTGGCTGTCGTTGAAGTAGGCCGGCACGGTGATGACGGCTTCGGTGACTTCCTCGCCGAGATAGTCTTCGGCGGTCTTCTTCATCTTGCGCAGCACTTCGGCGGAAACCTGCGGCGGCGCGATCTTCTTGTCGCGCACTTCGACCCAGGCGTCGCCATTGTCGGCCTTGACGATCTTGTAGGGCATCAGCGCGATGTCCTTCTGCACTTCCTTCTCTTCGAAGCGGCGGCCGATCAGGCGCTTGACGGCGTACAGCGTGTTCTTCGGGTTGGTCACCGCCTGGCGCTTGGCCGGGGCGCCGGAGAGGATCTCGCCATCCTCGGCATAGCCGATGACGGACGGGGTGGTGCGCGCGCCTTCCGAGTTCTCGATGACCTTCGGCGTGCCGCCTTCCATGATGGCGACGCAGCTGTTGGTGGTGCCGAGGTCGATACCGATGATCTTGCCCATGTTGTCTTCCTTTACTGAATGCGGGTTAATTTGTGATGTTCTGGAGTTGGGGGCGTGCCCCCGGATTTCAAGACTTCGGCTTGGCGACCATGACCAGCGCCGGGCGCAGCACGCGGTCGGCGATCAGGTAGCCCTTCTGCAGCACGGTGACGACAGTGTTGGCGTCCTGTTCGGAATCGACCATGCCGATCGCCTGGTGCTTGTGCGGGTCGAATTTCTCGCCGGCCGGATTGACTTCGACCAGGGCGTTCTTCTCGAAGGCGGAAACCAGCTGCTTCAGCGTCAGCTCGACGCCGGACTTGAAGCTGTCGACGGTCTGCTCGGGCACCGCCAGCGCGGCTTCCAGGCTGTCCTTGACGGCCAGCAGTTCGCCGGCGAACTTCTCGACGGCGAACTTGTGCGCCTTGGCAATGTCTTCCTGGGCCCGGCGGCGGATGTTTTCACCTTCCGCCTTGGCGCGCAGCCAGGCATCGTAGTGTTCGGCGGCCTTCAGTTCGAGGGCGCGGAACTGCTCCTCGACGCTCGGCAGCGTGTCGGTGTGGCTTTCGGCTGCCGGGGCCTCGGTGGTGGCCGCAGCAGCGACTTCGGTTTCCGGCAGGCTTTGCGGCGTGTTCTCGGGGTTGGTCATGTGCATCTCTCCAAAAAAACTCGCTCCTAAATGAGGGCGGGAGGCGGTCTTTCAAGAGCTGCAGGCAAAATTTCTTGACTGGCGAACGGGGCGGCCGGCCGGGCGCTCGTGCTACGATAAATCCCCAGACTCATCCAGATATGCCGGGCATGGAAACGATTGGAAAATACCGGGTAGTGCGCGAATTGGGCAAGGGTGCCACGGCTACCGTGTACCTCTGCGACGACCCCGATTCCGAACGCCAGGTGGCGGTCAAGGTGATCCGCTTCGGACAGGATTGCGCTGCCATGTCGCGCCGCATGCGCAAGCTGTTCAAGAACGAGGGTATGGTCTCGAAGCGCCTCGATCACCCGAACATCGTGCGCGTCTACGACGCCGTGGTCGAAGAGCAGTTTGCCTACCTGGCCATGGAATACGTCGAGGGTTTCAGCCTCGAGCAACACTGCCGCATCGACAAGCTGCTGCCCATGCACCGGGTCATCGGCATCATCTTCAAGTGCTGCATGGCCCTCGATGCCGCCTATCGCCAGGGCATCATCCACCGCGACATCAAGCCGGCCAACATCATGGTTGCCGCCAACGACGAGGCCAAGGTCGCCGACTTCGGTCTGGCCCTCAACATGAACAAGGATCTCGACCGCGACTCGACCTTCATCATGGGCGTCGGCTCGCCGGCCTACATGTCGCCTGAGCAGATCAAGGGCTACCCGCTCAACCAGAAGACCGATCTCTACTCGCTGGGCGTCGTCCTCTTCCAGTTGCTGACCGGTCGCCTGCCGTTCCGCGCCGCCAACCAGGCGACGCTGGTCTATCGCATCGTCAATACGGATGCGCCGGCGGTGACGGCGCTCAATCCCAATTTGCCGGAAGGGCTCAACGCCATCCTCAAACGGGCGCTGGAGAAGGATCTCTACAGCCGCTACCGCAACGGCGCGGAATTCGCAAAGGATCTGTCGGCCGTGCGCTACCAGATCCTCGAAGAAGACGAGACCGAGCAGGACACCCGGCATTTCGAGACCCTGCGCCGGCTGGATTTCTTCACCGAATTCGAGAACATCGAAATCTGGGAGGTGCTGCGCGTTGCCGTCTGGCGCAAGGTCTCGCCCAACGTCGCGATCATCCGTGAGGGCGAGCGCAACAAGATGTTCGGCATCATCATCACCGGCTGTGTCGAGGTGTCGATCGACGGGCGGACGCTTTGCCGGCTCGGCGCCAGCGAACCGGTCGGTGAAGTGGCCTTCCTGCATCCCGGCAGCGACGAGCGGCATGCGACGGCGGTCACCCTTGAGTCGACCCTGTTCCTCGAGATCAACGCGGCGGCGCTCGCGCTGTCTTCGGAGGAACTGCTCGAGCGCATGCGCAATGCCTTGCTGGCGCGGATGATCCGCCGCCTGCGCGAGGTCAACAAGATCGCGGCGGCACAGGGCCAGCCGGCGACGCAGATCGGCACCGGTTCGCTGACCGGCATGACCCGTTCGCGGCCGGGTGGCGGGCTCGATCTGGAACTGACCCCCATGTAATGAAAAACGGCCTCCGCGGAGGCCGTTTTTTTCGGGGTGCCGGTTTTCAGACCTTGAAGCGGCCCACCATGGCTGCCAGGCCGTCAGCCAGGCGTTTCAGGTCGTGTGCCGCGCCAGCCGTCTGCTCGACCGTACCGGTGTTGTCGCGGGCCATGCCGGCGATTGCCTCGATGCTCGATTCGACATTGCCGGAGAAGCGGCGCTGCTGGTCGGTGGCTGTGGCGATGCTGTCCAGGCCATGGTCGACCTCGGTGACCGAGCCATTGGTCGCCAGCAGCACGCTGGAGACGGTGGCGACTGCATTCTGGCTGCTGGAGAGGTGTTCCAGGCCTGCCTCGATGCTGCGCCGGACGGCGACCGACTGGGCGCTCAGGTTGGCGGTGATGGCATCGATCTCGCTCGCCGAGCGCGACGACTTCTCGGCCAGCTTGCGCACCTCGTCGGCAACCACGGCGAACCCGCGACCCTGCTCGCCGGCGCGGGCGGCCTCGATGGCGGCATTGAGCGCCAGCAGGTTGGTCTGTTCGGCGATGTCCTTGACCTCGCGAGTCATCTGGGTGATCGCCTCGGTATTGCGCACGAAGTTGTTGACCGATTCCGCCATTTCCTTGACCGCCTGCTCGACGACATTCATCTCGTCGAGCAGTATGTTCAGGTTGCGGCTGCCTTCGTTGGCCCGTGCCAGGCTTTCCTGCGACTGCTGCTGCACGTGCTCGGCACTCTGGGCGATGGAGGCGATGCTGGCCACCAGCTGTTCGACCGCACCGGCCGCCTCGACGGATTTCTCGTTCTGCAGGTGGGAGCTCTGCGAGACACGGTCGGCGTTGTCTGACAGCGCACTGACCCGTGCCGACACCTGGCTGGCCGAATCGCGGACCTGACGTACCAGCTGGTTGAAGTTCTCCATCATTTCGTTGAAGACCTGTGCCGACTGGCCGACTTCATCCTGCCCCTTGACCGGCAGGCGACGGGTCAGGTCGCCCTCGCCGCTGGCGATGTCGCGCAGACCCTTGCGCAGGTCCTCAAGCGGTGCCGTGACGAAATGGTGGGTGAGCAGATAGATGATGACCAGCAGGGCGCCCAGCGCCGCAATGGCGACGCCGCCGATCTTCAGGCGGAAGGCGGCGACTTCCGATTCGACGGAGTCGAGCGACACCTTCATGCTGACGACGCCGAGCACCGTGCCTTCCGGAACCTGATGGCAGACGATGCAATCCTTGCCGAGATAGCTCTTGGCCGCCTTGGTCGGGTTGATCACATGCAGGAAGGAGCCGCCGTCGCTTTTCTCGACGGCCATGTAGGGCTCGCCGGTCTGCATCACCTTCTGCTCGAGCGGGTCGAGCGAGCGGCCTGCCTTGGTGTCGGGGCCGTAGAGCTTGCTGACCGCCTCGCCGCGGGCGACGTGCAGATCCTTGATGATGGACAGCTGCTTGATCTGGTCGAGGAACACCTCGCGCTGGCCGACGGTGCCGGTGATCATCATGCCGGTCAGGCCGGCCATGGTCATTTCGTGGATGCTTTGTGCGAAATCCTGGGCCTGGCGGATGGCGGTGTCACGATTGACCTGGGTCGTCAAGACGATGGCGCTCGCCCAGATGATGGCAAGAA
>WBUO01000207.1 GCA_008933675.1 Dechloromonas sp. | reverse complement strand
CGGTGAAGCTGGTGACGGTCAGGGCGTTGTCGACGTCCGCGTCGTTGCTCAGGACGTTGCCGATGGCCGGGTTGTCTTCGGCAACCGTCTGGCTGTCCGGGGCGAGGATGCTGGCGTCGTCGACCGGGGTCACCGTGATGTCGAGCGTGCTGGTGGAACCGGTGTTGGTCGTATAGGTGGCCTGCGGAACGCTGCCGTTCCAGTTGGTTTCCGGGGTGAAAGTGTAGTCGCCGTTGGCCTCGATGACCAGGGTGCCGATACCGGCCAGGGTCGCGGTTGCACCCGCGGCGTAGGTCGTGCCGTTGATCGTGAAGCTGGTCACCGTCAGGGCGTTGTCGACGTCCGCGTCGTTGCTCAGGACGTTACCGACGGCCGGGTTGTCTTCGGCGACGGTCTGGCTGTCCGGAGCCAGGATGCTGGCGTCGTCGACCGGGGTCACCGTGATGTCGAGCGTGCTGGTGCTGCCCGTGTTGGTCGTATAGGTGGCCTGCGGAACGGTACCGTTCCAGTTGGCTTCCGGCGTGAAGGTGTAGTCGCCGTTGGTCTCGATGACCAGGATGCCGACACCGGCCAGGGTGGCGGTTGCACCCGCGGCGTAGGTGGTGCCGTTGATCGTGAAGCTGGTGACGGTCAGGGCGTTGTCGACGTCGGCGTCATTGCTCAGGACGTTGCCGATGGCCGGGTTGTCTTCGGCAACCGTCTGGCTGTCCGGAGCCAGGACACTCGGGTCGTCGACCAGCGTGATCGGACCCAGCGTCAGCGTGGCGGTGTCGGTACCGCCCAGTCCGTCACTGATGGTGTAGGTGGCAACCGGGATGGCTCCCGTGTAGTTGGCGGCTGGCGTGAAGCTGTAGTCGCCGTTGCTTTCGATGACCAGCGTGCCGACGCCCGGCAGAACGACCGGCGTGCCCGCCACGTAGGTCGTGCCACCCACTTCGTATTGCGTCACCGTCAGCGGGTTGCCGTCCGGGTCGCTGTCGTTGCTCAGGACGTTGCCCGTGACCGGGCTGTCTTCCGTCACCGGCTGGCTGTCGTTTGTCGCGTCCGGCGGGGTGTTCGCGACGACCGCGTTACCGTTGTCTTCGCTTCCGTCATCAGCGGCGTCGCCTTCGGCATTGGCTGCCCCGCCGTCGAATGTCTCCTGCCCCGGATTGCGCTCTGTTCCGAACTGGTAGGACAAGGGATCAAGCGTTTCGACAATGCGCGCGAACTCGACAAAGGTATGGCCTTCGCTGCCCGGCCCGGCATTACCGGCCGCCGGATCTTCCAGCAGCGCATCGAGATCCTCGCCGCGCGCCAGCGCCTCGGAAATCTTGCGGAAGGCTTTCGGATCATTGGCGACGACGCTATCGCTGGCATCCGGCTTGAATTCGGCCGCGACTTCCGCGTCGATGCGCACCACATCGCCCGGCAGTACCGTCAGTTGCCGGCCGTCGGCCAGTTGCAGCACGACCTGCGCGCCATCCGCCGTGACGACCGACTCGCCCTCGCGAATCTCGTCGCCCGCCTTCAGCCGGCGCAAGCGTCCTTCTGCGTTGCGGGCATAGGCTTCCCCGCTCAGGGAGGTCACTTTGGCAATGATGGGGGCTTGGGCCATGACGGTGCTCCAGAGACTATTTGCGATGTTGCCAGTGTAGGAAGCCCACCCCTCCTCCACCATTGCACCAAAGTACAGTTCCGGCAGCCGGCGTGAAATATTGCACGCCGCCTCAAAGCGGCAGGCCGTTGATCCTCAGTGAAAGCTGCAGGCGATCACGCAGGCCGAGCTTTTCGAAAATGGAGGTCAGGTGTGCCTTGACGGTGCGTTCCGAGATCGACAGCTGGCGGGCGATCTCCTTGTTGCTGGAGGCCCCGGCAACGAGCCGGGCAACCTGGGTTTCGCGCTCGCTGAGCAACACCGACCAGTCATCGCTTCTGCTTTGCTGCCGTTGCTCGATGATCCGTGCCGTACCACCCATGACCCTGCGCAACAGGCTCTGACCCACCCACAAGCCACCGTTGGCAACCACCAGCGCCACCTGCCGCAAAACCTCGGGTGCCGCATGACTGTTGCAGCAACCGGCGGCACCGGCAGCCATGCACTGGAGAACGATCTCTTCGTCCGGTTCGTCGCTGAGGACGACAAAATACTGGCCAACGGCTGGCCCGGCGGTCGGCAGCAGATCATCGACCAGTTCGCCGGAACGCAGGCGGAACCAGAGAACACCAGCACCCGAGGCTAGTCCAACCTGTGCCCTGGAGAGGACATGTGATTCCGGAAAGGCTTCGCACCAGGTCGGCAAGGCAATGGGCTGGCGGTCGATGAACCAGTGCTGCATCAACGCTCCGACATGGCCACGTTCTTGGCGCGCAGCACCGGCTTCAGCAGATAGGCGAGGACACTCTTCTTGCCGGTCAGGATATCCACCTCGGCAACCATGCCGGGAATGATCGGCAGATTGGCATCGCCGAACCCCGGCCGGTTGGTACGCACGCGGACCACATAAAAGGCGTTGCCCTTGTCGTCGGTGACGGTGTCGGCGCCGATGTGCTCCAGCGTACCTTCGAGACCGCCGTAGATCGAGAAATCATAGGCGGTGAACTTGACCATGGCCGGCTGGCCGGGCCGCAGGAAGGCGATGTCGCGAGGCTGCACGCGCGCTTCGAGCAGCAGCGCATCCTCCAGCGGCACGATCTCGATCATGTCCTTGCCCGGCTGGACGACACCGCCGACGGTGTTGACCAGCAAGCGCTTGACCGTGCCCTTGACCGGCGAACGGATCGAAGACTGCTTGACCCGGTCGGACAGCGCCACGCTGCCTTCGGTCAGGCTGTTCAGCTTGCTGACCGCTTCGGAGAGTTCGCGACCGGCATCGTTGCGAAAACTCAGCTCCACTTCCTCGATCTTGCGCTGCGCCTCGCCGATCGATGCCTGGACGCGGGTAATCTGGGCCGACGCCATGTCGCGCTCGCCGCGGTAGCGCGACACGTCGCGTTCCAGGCGCAGCAGTTCGACTTCGGAAATGGCCCCGGAATTGATCAGCGGGCGCGTCACCGACAGTTCGCGCGAGGTCAGCTCGAAGCCCTGGGAAGCCTGCGCCCGCCGTGCCTGCGCCTCGTTCAGCTCCTGCTGGCGCTGGGCCAGCTGCTGGCGGGCGATCGATACCGCGGCATTCATCTCGTCGCGCTTGGCGGCATAGAGCAGACGTTCCTGCTCGACGATTTCCGGTGCTTCCTTGAGCACTTCCGGCGGCGGCACGAACTCCTTGCCGTCGGACAACGCCCGCAGCCGGGCGACACGCGCCATCAGGGCCAGCGCCTGCGACTGGTTTTCCTTGACCGAAGAGGCGAAGCGCGTCTCGTCGATCTTGATCAGCAACTGGTCAGGCTGCACGACATCGCCCTCGCGGACCAGGATTTCGGCAACCAGGCCGCCGTCGATGCTCTGCAGCACCTGCAGCTGACGCGACGGAATGACCTTGCCCTCGCCACGCGTCACCTCGTCGAGTTGCGCCACGGCTGCCCAAAGGATGAACACGGCGAAGACGATGCCGATCGAGCGCAGCAGCACCCTCGCCCGCAGCGGCTCCTGGCGCAGCATGGCGAGATCGGCATCGGTGGCGAAATCGACGACCTCGATCTCCTCCTTGCTGGGCAAGCGGCCGAGCACCTTTTCCACGCGCGGCGCACTGGCTTGCGCAACTTTCTCCAGCCAGGCATGAATGGCGACAAACACCGGCAGCAGGCGCTTCACGAAGCCCTCCCGATGCGTCCGCTCTGCAGCGCCTGGATGACCTGATCGCGCGGACCGTCGGCGACGATACGGCCATCATCGACGACAATGACACGGGTGGCCAGGTCGAGCAGGCTGTTGCGATGGGTGACGATGACCACTGTCTTGTGCGCCGCCAGCTGTTTCAGACGCTGTTTGAACTGCTGCTCAGAGGAGAAGTCCATGGCGCTGGTCGGCTCGTCGAGCAGCAGGATAGGCGGATCGAGCAGCAGCGCGCGGGCGATGGCGATGCCCTGGCGCTGGCCGCCAGATACCGAATCACCGCGCTCGCCGATCATCATGTCGAAACCGTCCGGATGGTGGTTGACGAAATCGGCCAGCCCGGCGGCCTCGGCTGCGGCAACGATGGTCGCATCGTCGGCATAGGGCGCGCCGATGGCGATGTTCTCGCGCAAGGTGCCGTAGAACAGCGTGACGTCCTGGGCGACATAGCCGATGTTGCGCCGCAGGTCGGCCGGATCGAGCTGGCGCAGATCGACGCCATCGACCAGCACGGCGCCGCCGGTTGGCTGATACAGGCCGAGCAGCAGCTTCTGCAGTGTCGTCTTGCCGGAACCGATACGGCCGATGACGACCACCTTCTCCCCCTCGGCGATCCGGCAGTTGAAGCCCTTCAAGGCACTGACCGAACTGTTCGGGTAGCTGAAATCGACATCGCGGAACTCGATGTTGCCCTTCAACTCCGGCCGATGCACGAAAGCTCCGTCGTCCGGCCGCTCGACCGGCTTGGCCATGACTTCGTCGAGCGAGGTCAGGGCCACCTTGGCGTTGTGGTACTGCATCAGCAGTCCGACGATCTGGCCGAGCGGCGCCACTGCCCGGCCGGTCAGCATGGTGCAGGCGATCAGCCCCCCCATGCTGAGCAGGCCTTCACCAATCAGGTAGACACCTGCGATGACGACGACGACGCTGACCAGCTGCTGGATCTCCATGGCGCCATTGGTCGCCGCCGCCGACAGGAAGCGCATCTGGTTATTGACCCGCGAGACGAAGGCCACCGACTTTTCCCATTTCGACTGCATGACACCCTCGGCACCCTGCGTCTTGATGGTTTCCAGCGCCGTCAGGCTTTCGATCAGCGTCGCATTGCGCAAGGCGCCGGCCCGGTAGGTGGTCTCCGACAGCGCATGCATCTTGTGCTGCAGGATGTAGGCGTAGATGACGACGACGACAATGGCCAGCAGTACCGGGATGATCAGCGGCCAGGCAATCAGCGCGATGACCAGCACGAAGAGCAGCGCAAACGGCAGATCGATCAGCGCCGTTACCGAGGCGGAGGTGATGAAGTCGCGCACCGTCTCGAACGAGCGCAGGTTCGACGAGAAGGCGCCGACGGCCAGCGGCCGGGCCTCGAGGCGTACGCCGAGGACGCGTTCCATGATGGTGGCCGACAACTTCATATCGATGCGGCCGCTCGCCAGATCGATGAAATAGCCCCGCAGCAGGCGCAGCATCAGATCCACTCCGATGACCAGCACGACGCCGAGGGCGAGCACCCACAAGGTTTCCATGGCCCGGTTGGGTACCACGCGGTCATAGACGTTCATGACGAACAGCGGCATCGCCAGGGCCAGCACGTTGATCAGCAGCGCCGCCGCCAGTACGTCGCGATAGACCGGCAACTGCTCGGCCAGCGCCCCCCAGAACCAGTGGCGCAACTTGACCTGGCCGACCTGCGGCGTGCGCCGGTCGAAACGGAAATGTGGCCGGGCGAAGATGGCGACCCCGGCATAGCGCGCCAGCAACTCGGCACGCCCGAGCACCACCGAGCCCTGACCGGTTTCCGGGAAGAGCAGGCGGGCGTTCTCGCCGCTGTCGTCCCAGCCGAGCAGGATGCAGGCCTCGTCGCCCTTGAGCAGCAGCACGGCCGGCAGCAGCACCTCATCGATACGTTCCAGCGCACGCCGCACCAGCTTGGCGGAGAGCCCGGAGCGGCTGGCCGCACGGGCAAAGAGGGAAGGCGTCAACACGCCGTTTTCCAGTGGCAGGCCGGCGACCAGCGCCGCCCGGGTATTCGGCCGACCGTGTATGCGCGTCAGTTCGACCAGGCAATCGAGCAGCGGATCATGGTGAATGACATCCTCACGTAATCCGGAAACGCCGCTATCGGCCGAGCTGCTCATAGTCTCCCCATACCCCCTGAAGTTCCGGGGATTCTAACGTGGCATACGGAAAACCGTCCAAAAAATGTAAAAAGGCGGCCGCAGCCGCCCTTTTGTTGATCCTGACGATTTTCAGACAATCAGCGGCACGATCAGCAGCGCCACCAGGTTGATGATCTTGATCAGCGGATTGACTGCTGGACCAGCCGTATCCTTGTAGGGATCGCCGACGGTGTCTCCGGTGACGGCTGCCTTGTGCGCATCCGAGCCCTTGCCGCCAAAATGGCCGTCCTCGATGTATTTCTTGGCGTTATCCCAGGCGCCGCCCCCTGTCGTCATCGAGATGGCGACAAACAGGCCGGTGACGATGGTACCGACCAGCAGACCGCCGAGCGCCTGCGGCCCAAGCAACAGGCCGACGACGATGGGTACGGCAACCGGGAGGATCGACGGGATCATCATTTCCTTGATCGCCGCCACGGTCAGCATGTCGACCGCCCGCGAGTAGTCCGGCTTGGCCGTGCCTTCCATGATCCCCGGAATCTCCTTGAACTGGCGCCGGACCTCGACCACCACCGCACCGGCCGAACGGCCGACCGCTTCCATGGCCATGGCCCCGAACAGGTAGGGAATCAGGCCGCCGATGAACAGGCCGATGATCACCATGTGGTTGGACAGGTCGAAGGTAATGCCGGTCAGGCCGGCCGCCTCCAGCCCGTGGGTGTAGTCGGCGAAGAGGACCAGCGCCGCTAGGCCGGCCGAGCCGATGGCGTAGCCCTTGGTCACCGCCTTGGTGGTATTGCCGACGGCATCGAGCGGATCGGTGACGTTACGCACCTCCGGCGGCAGTTCGGCCATTTCGGCGATGCCACCGGCGTTGTCGGTAATCGGACCATAGGCATCGAGGGCAACGACGATACCGGCCATCGACAGCATCGAGGTGGCAGCGATCGCCAGACCGTACAGGCCGCCGACCGAATAAGCCGCCCAGATCGAGGCGCACACGGACAGCACCGGCAGCGCCGTGGCCTTCATCGAGATGCCGATGCCGGCAATGATGTTGGTGGCATGACCAGTCTGGCAGGCGGCAGCCACATGCTTGACCGGCGCGTATTCGGTGCCGGTGTAGTACTCGGTGATCCAGACCAAGGCAGCCGTCAGCAGCAAACCGATGACCGAACAGACGAACATGCTGCCGGTGGTGATGCCGGCGGCCGGATCGCCGGCGCCGATCAGCCAGGCGGTGACCGGATAATAGAAGGCCAGGGCCAGCACGCCGGCGACGATCAGGCCCTTGTACAAGGCCCCCATGATCTTGCCGCCATCCGACGTCTTGACGAAGTAGCAGCCGACGATCGAGGCGATGATGGAAACGGCGCCAAGGGCCAGCGGATAGAG
>WBUO01000206.1 GCA_008933675.1 Dechloromonas sp. | reverse complement strand
TTCTTCGCCAACTCGAAGATGCTGTAGCTGGCCCGGCCGTCCGTCGTGTCCTTCTCGATTTCCTTGATCGACTGGTCGAGGTAACGCGCCCGGTCGATGGCCTGCGACAGGTCTTCGGAATAGGGGCCGTAGTGATGATAGGAGAAGCGGAAATCGCCCTCCAATCCCAGCTGATTGAGCAGGTAGAAAACCTTCTGGATGCGAACGCGGCCCACGATGGGACCATCGGCGGCAAACAGAACGTCGCGCACGAGATCTTCACGCCGACTCATTTGCTCACCTTCCCTTCATCTTCCGCTCTGCTTCGTCACGCTCGTCGTCCGACAGGAAATAGTAACGCGTCAGCTTGGTCTTCTGCGTCAGATCCTTGCTGATGATCGTGTCGCGAAACCGGGCGATTTCCGCGGGCCTGCCGTCTGCCATGCGCACCCGAACCACCTTGTGCGCCTTCACGACATCGCCATCCGACAACGAATACAGATTGTAGCGCGGGTCGTCCTTGAACACCGTCTTACCGATGCGACCGGCCAGATGCGACTCGAGTCGCTGTTCTGCCGAAAGACTCGCCGCGACGTCTAACCCATAGGATTCCCACAAGTCCAGCGCCTTCAGCCGTTGCCTGTTCAGCAGACGTTCTCCCAGGTGGCGGGCTTGGGCGTCCGCACTGCGGGTCAGCCGTTCGAAGATACCCCACATCACCGTATCGTCGAGGCGCCGGTAATCCTCGAGCCGCTCGCCGCCACGGGCCAGGAACCGGCGCAGCGGGTGGCCCGCTTCCAACCCCAGCGCATCCTGGTCCGTCTCGTCAGCCCCGACATGCCGGATCAGCGCCGACAGCAGGCATTCGAACCCCCGCGTGGTCTTGTGCAGATAGACCTGCGAATAGAGCCGATAGCGGGCCAGCAGGAAATCCTCGGCCGCCTGCCGCCCCTTGGCCTTGAACACGAAGGTCGGGATGATCCGGGCTTCGCCGTCCTGGCCGACATCGATGTTTTCGACATCGAGATTGTCGATCAGCCAGTCGACGTCGATCGCGCCGGCTTCCGAGCCGGTCATGTAACGGTCGCGTACCAGATAATCGAGGCGGTCGGCATCGAACGAACTCGATACCACGGCGTGATAGATGTCGGCCGGGTCGTCGGCGGCGATCAGCCCGGCAATGGTTTCGGCCAAGTGACCGTCGGCGCGATCGAGCAATGGGCGGATGCCGCCGTCCTCCGCCAGGATCAGCTTTGCCGTGAATTTCTCATGATGCTCGATGGTGTCGATGCCGCGCTGCTCGGCGATCCTTTCCCGCGCCCCCTCGAAGGCGTGGCTGAATGGGCCGTGCCCCAGGTCGTGCAGCAGCGCGGCAAGCAGTACGACCGCCGCCCGATCCCTGTCGAAACCGTCGCCTACGGCCCGCCGCACCACCCGCATCAGCTTGCGCGCGTTATGGTAGACGCCGATCGAATGGGCAAAGCGGGTGTGAGTGGCGCCGGGAAACACCATCTCCGAGACGCCGAGCTGGCGGATGCGCCGCAGGCGCTGGAATTCCGGCGTCTGCAGCAGACTCCAGGCCAGCATGTCGACGTCGTTCTTTTCGTCGAAGACGATCAGGCCGTGGATGGGATCGCGTATCCGTTGCGTGTGATTCGCCATCCGGCAAGTGTACGGCATTCGCGGCCGCCGCCAAGAGGCGGGGACGTTGCCGGTCGAGCGATCGGCCGGGGCGCGCTATAAAACCGCTTGATTGCCTGCCACCCGGTCAGGCTATCGTCAGTTGTCGGGGGAGTACGATGAACCACCAATCGCTTTCGGCCTTCATCTGGTCGGTCGCCGACCTGCTGCGCGGCGATTACAAGCAGTCGGAATACGGCAAGGTCATCCTGCCGTTCACCGTGCTGCGCCGCCTCGACTGCGTGCTGGAGGCGACCAAGCCCGCGGTGCTGGAGGAGTATGCGCGGCGCAAGGCCGAGGGCCTGACGCCCGACCCTTTCCTGCTGCGCGCGGCCAGGCAGAGCTTCTTCAACACCTCGCCCTACAACCTCGGCCGGCTGATCGGCGACCCCGACAATGTCGCGCTGAACCTGCACGACTATGTCAGGGGATTTTCGCCGGCGGTCCGTGACATCTTCGACCGCTTCGCCTTCCCGCTGCAGATCGAGCGGCTGGCCAAGGCCGGGCTGCTCTATCAGGTCGCCGAGAAATTCGCCGGCGTCGACCTGCACCCCGAGGTGGTCGACAACCACCAGATGGGCCTGGCCTTCGAGGAACTGATCCGCCGTTTCGCCGAACTTTCCAACGAGACGGCGGGCGAGCATTTCACGCCGCGCGAAGTGATCCGGCTGATGGTTGCCCTGCTGTTCGTCGAGGACGACGAGGTGCTAACCAAGCCCGGTGTGGTGCGCACGGTCTACGATCCCACCGCCGGCACCGGCGGCATGCTGTCCGTGGCGCAGGAACGGCTGGCGGCGATCAATCCCGGTGCGCGGCTGACCATGTTCGGGCAGGAGCTGAACGACGAGTCCTACGCGATCTGCAAGGCCGACATGCTGATCAAGGGCCAGGATGTCGGCAATATCGTGCCGGGCAACACGCTGTCCGAAGACGGCCATCCCGGCGCCCGCTTTGACTACATGCTGTCGAACCCGCCGTTCGGCGTCGAATGGAAGAAAGTCGAAAAGGCGGTGCGCAAGGAACATGGTAAGGGCGTCGACGGCCGTTTCGGGCCGGGCCTGCCGCGGGTTTCCGATGGCTCGCTGCTATTCCTGCTGCACCTGTTGTCGAAGATGCGACCGGCGGCGGACGGTGGCAGCCGCTTCGGCATCGTGCTTAACGGTTCGCCCTTGTTCACCGGCGGCGCCGGCAGCGGTGAAAGCGAGATCCGCCGCCACCTGCTGGAAAACGATCTGGTCGAAGCCATCGTCGCCCTGCCGACCGACATGTTCTACAACACCGGCATCTCGACCTATGTCTGGATCGTCTCCAACAAGAAGCCGGCAGCCCGCCGCGGCAAGCTGCAGTTGATCGATGCCAGCGGCTTCTGGCGCAAGATGCGCAAAAGCTTGGGCGCCAAGCGCCGCGAAATGAGCGACGACCATATCGAGACGGTGACGGCCCTGTTCCGCGATTTTGCCGAGGCGCAACTCGCCACCCTGTTCGATGCCACCGGCAAGGAAATCGATCGTGCAGTCGTGGTGGCGGGTGGCGAACCCCCGCCGTCACCGGACGGCGGCCGGGTCAAGCTGGCGCCGCTGTCCCGTATCCTGACCAATGACAGCTTCGGCTATCGCACCATCACCGTCGAACGTCCGCTGCTCGACGCCGACGGCAAGCCGGTGCTCGGCCAGAAGGGCAAGGCGCGTGGCAAGAAGCAGCCCGATGCCGCCCGCCGCGATACCGAGAACGTGCCGCTGACCGAGGATGTCGACGCCTATTTCCGGCGCGAGGTGCTGCCCCATGCCCCCGATGCCTGGATCGACCACGAGAAAACCAAGGTCGGCTACGAAATTCCCTTCAACCGGCATTTCTACGTCTTCGAACCGCCGCGCGACCTCGCCGCGATCGACGCGGATCTGCGCGAGGTGACCGAACGGATCAAGGCGATGATCGAGGGGCTGGCAGCGTGAGTTTCCCGCACTACGATTTCTACAAGGCCAGCGGTGTCGACTGGCTGGGCGTGATTCCGGGGCACTGGGATGTCGTGCCGCTGAAACGTAATATTGCTTTTCTAACGAGTGGCTCACGGGGGTGGGCCGACCATTACTCCGAAGATGGCGCCATCTTCATTAGGATTGGGAACCTGACGCGCGACCGGTCTTCTCTAGATCTTCGTAATGTTCAGAGGGTCGCCGTACCAGAAGGGATAGAAGGCGAGCGAACAAAGGTTGAGCCTGGGGATATACTTTTCTCGATAACCGCTTATCTGGGTTCTGTCGCAGTCGTGCCTGAATCGATTGGTCTCGCTTACGTCAGCCAACACGTTGCGCTGGTCAGGCTGAAGCGAGGTGTCATTCTCCCTGAATGGATTGCTTACCTAGCTCTATCTTCCGTTGGGAAAACTTACCTTGAGGCGCAGGGCTATGGCGGGACGAAAGTTCAGTTGAGTTTGGAGGATATTTCCCGGCTTCCGATCGTGTGCCCTCCCCTCTCCGAACAGGTGGCAATTGTTTCGTTTCTCGACCGTGAAACCGCCAAGATCGACGCGCTGGTGGAGGAGCAGCAGCGGCTGATCGATCTGTTGAACGAGAAACGACAAGCAACCATCTCCCGGGCAATCTCAAAAGGGTTAAATCCATTATTAGCGAATAAGACTTCAGGCACTGCGATTTATGGGCCGGTTCCCGACACTTGGGTGGTATTAAGGCTGCGTTTTGTTGTCGGCAAAATTGAATCTGGCACAAGCGTAAATTCTATAGATATTCCTGCCCCGGAAAACGCGATCGGCATACTGAAGACCAGTAGTGTCTACTCGGGCGAATTTGACTATACTGAGAACAAAGCTGTATTGGATGACGAAATCAGCAGGGTTTCGTGTCCGGTTAAATCTGGTGCGCTGATTGTAAGTCGAATGAATACTCCTGATCTGGTAGGTGCGGCCGGTTTGTCGCTGTACGACCGCCCGAATATTTATTTGCCGGATAGATTATGGCAAGTCCATATTAAAGGTATGTCTCCTGAATTCGTTGATTACTGGACGAAAAGCGAAATTTATCGGTATCAAATAAAGATGGCGTGCGCTGGGACTAGCTCGAGTATGCAGAATATTTCACAAGATCAATTTTTGAACCTTTACATTACGCGCCCACCGATTTCTGAACAAAACAGTATCGTCCAATATCTGGAAAGCACAGTTGCGGAAATAAAAGCTCTCATGGACAACGCGACTGATGCTGTGGCCCTTCTTCAAGAACGCCGCGCGGCCCTGATCTCCGCCGCGGTGACCGGCAAGATCGACGTGCGTGACGCCTTAACCCGCAACGCCGAGGCGGCGTGAGCATGGTCGCCGGCCGGTCCCTCGAACTCTACTATATCGACGGGCGTCCCGACGGGATGCTGACGGCGGAGATGTTCAACTGGACCGGCCATGTGCTGATGGCGCCGCGTACCCAGCTCGGCGCGGCGCTGGCGCGGCCGGAGGCAGCTTATGCCGGTATCTATCTGCTGTTGGGCGAACGTGACGACGCGCCGTTGGCCTATATCGGTGAGGGCGAGGATATCTCGGCTCGGATAAAGTCCCACGATGTCAGGCGCGACTGGTGGGCCACGGCAATCCTTGTGACCACGGCAGGCAACAAGCTTAACAAGGCGCATGTGCGTTATCTGGAAGCGCGGCTGATCGAGGAGGCGCGGCGCATCGGCCGCATGCCGCTGGAGAATGCCACCAATCCCGGCAAACCCGGCCTCAGCGAAGCCGACACCGCCAAGATGGAAGCTTTTCTGGAAAATCTGCTGGTGGTGCTGCCGGCCGTGCGGGTCGACATGTTCATCGAACGGGCGCGGCGACAGATTATGCCGCCAGCCGCTATCCATGTTGCGCCGCTATTTTCTTCTCCCGGAGAGGGCAGTCCCCGCTTTCTGCTGAGCGTGAAGAAACATGGAATAACAGCGACGGCGATTGTCAACGATGGGGAATTCATCGTCGAGAAAGATTCCATGGCGAGATTGCAATGGGAGGGGCGCGAGGCGGCTGTCAGCGGGTATGCGAGGCTTCATCAAGAATTGTTGCGATCGGGCATTTTGGTACCGGATGGCGATCATTGCGTTTTTACCAGCAGTTACGCGTTTGCCGCACCTAGTGCGGCTGCGGCCGTTGTGACTGGCCGGCGCACAAACGGCACTCTCGAATGGCGCACAGCCGCGGGCCAAACCTACAAGGATTGGGAGGCCGCGCGGCTCGGCCTCGGCGGGCAGGGTGGCGGATGAGCGTCCATCGCGAAATCAGCTTCGAGGACGATATCTGCCACCACCTGGCCGCACACGGCTGGCTGTACGACGCCGATGGCGCGGCGCGGCATGATCGCGCGCGGGCGCTGCTGCCCGACGACCTGATCGCCTGGATCGAGGAGACACAACCCCAGGCCTGGGCCGATCTGACACGGATGCACGGCGCGTCGGCGCGCTCCCTGCTGCTCGACCGCCTGCGCAAACAGCTCGACGATCGCGGCACCCTGGACCTGCTGCGGCATGGCCTGGAACTGCTGGGGATCAGGGGCAAGCTGGCGCTGGCGCAGTTTCGCCCGGCGATGGGGGCGAACCCCGAGATCATCAGGCGCTATCATGCCAACCGGCTGCGCGTGGCGCGCCAGTTGCGCTATTCGTCAGCCAACGAAAACTGCCTCGACCTCGTGCTCTATCTGAACGGCATCCCCGTCGCCACCGCCGAGCTGAAGACCGATTTCACCCAGAGCCTGCGCGACGCCATCGACCAGTACCGTTTCGACCGGCATCCGCGGCCCCGCGGCCAGGGGCCTGAGCCGTTGCTGGGCTTTCCCGGCGGGGCGCTGGTGCATTTCGCCGTTTCCAACAGCGAGGTGGCGATGACCACCCGGCTGGACGGGCCGGAGACGCGGTTTCTGCCCTTCAACAAGGGGCATGACCAGGGTGCCGGCAACCCGCCGAACCCTGCCGGCCATGCCACCGCCTATCTGTGGGAGGAAATCTGGCAGCGCGACAGCTGGCTCGACATCCTCGGGCGCTACCTTGTGGCCCGGCGGGATGCGAAGAAGGCGATCACGGGCCTGATCTTCCCGCGCTATCACCAGCTCGACGCCACGCGCAGGCTGGCAGCCCAGGTGCTGCGCGAAGGGCCGGGCGGGCGCTTCCTGGTGCAGCACTCCGCCGGATCGGGCAAGACCAACTCGATCGCCTGGACCGCGCATATCCTATCGGAACTGCACGACGCCGATGACGTCAAGCTGTTTGCCAGCGTGATCGTCGTGTCCGACCGCAACGTCACCGACAGCCAGTTGCAGGAGGCATTGTTCGGTTTCCAGCGCGTGACCGGCGTGGTGGCGACGATCACCAATGAAACCGGCTCGAAAAGCGGCCAGTTGGCCGAGGCGCTGGCCGCCGGCAAGAAGATCATCGTCTGTACGATCCAGACCTTTCCCTTCGCCCTCGATGCCGTGCGCCAGCAGGCCGCCGCCGAGGGCAAGGCCTTCGCCGTCATCGCCGACGAGGCGCATTCGAGCCAGACCGGCGAGGCGGCCGCCAAGCTGAAGCAGATGCTGTCGGCCGAGGAGGCCGCCGACTTGGCCGATGGCGGCGAGGTATCGAGCGAGGATCTCCTGGCGGCGCAGATGGCGGGCCGGGCCGGCGACCGGGGCATCACCTATATCGCCCTCACGGCGACGCCCAAGACCAAGACG
>WBUO01000526.1 GCA_008933675.1 Dechloromonas sp. | reverse complement strand
GGGATGTACAAGGGCGATCGCTCGCGCAAGGAGAATCTGGTTGACTACGGATTCCGACTGCCCTCGGCGCTGGATAACAGGCCGTTGCAGTTCAACGAATTCGAAGCGCATATGCGGCAGACTGTTTTCGTGTCTGCGACACCGGCGGATTACGAGCAGCAGCACGCCGGGCAGGTCGTAGAACAGGTGGTGCGGCCGACCGGCCTGATCGATCCTGAGGTTCTGGTCAAGCCGGCGTCGACGCAGGTTGACGATCTGCTCGTCGAGATCGGTAAGCGGGTGTCAGTCGGAGAGCGCGTTCTGGTCACCACATTGACCAAGCGCATGGCCGAGGATTTGACCGATTTCCTGGGGGATAACGGCATCAAGGTTCGCTATCTGCATTCGGATATCGATACCGTCGAGCGGGTCGAGATTATCCGCGACCTTCGTCTCGGCGAGTTTGATGTCCTGGTCGGCATCAACTTGTTGCGCGAGGGGCTGGACATTCCAGAAGTGTCGCTGGTCGCTATCCTGGATGCGGACAAGGAGGGCTTCCTGCGTTCGGAGCGTTCGCTGATTCAGACCATTGGGCGTGCGGCGCGTCACATCCATGGCACAGCCATCCTCTATGCTGATAAAGTAACGCAATCCATGCAGCGCGCCATTGCCGAAACGGAACGCCGGCGTGAAAAGCAGGTCAGCTTTAATGTGGAGCATGGCATCACGCCGCGCGGGGTGTCGAAGAAGATCAAGGACATCATCGACGGCGTTTACGATACGGCCTCGGTCCAGAATGAATTGAAAGCTGCTCAGCAGCAAGCGGCCTACGAGGCCATGGATGAAAAGACGGTAGCCAGGGAGATCAGGCGTCTCGAAAAACAGATGATGGAGTGCGCCAAGAACCTGGAATTCGAAAAAGCGGCGGCGGCCCGCGACGAATTGTTCCTGCTCAAGGAGCGTGTATTCGGTGCGGCACGGCACGACGCGGACGGAGATAAATAAAATGACTTACCGCGTGCTTCTGGTATGCATGGGTAACATATGTCGCTCCCCAACTGCAGAGGGGGTGCTTCGTTATTTCATTAAAATCAACAATCTCGGCGATAAAGTTGAAGTTGATTCTGCGGGTACGCACGGCTATCACGTCGGCGAAGCGCCGGATTCGCGAACCCAGCGAGCCGCTTCTGCGCGAGGTTACAACCTTTCGCAGCTCAGGGCGCGCAAGGTCGCGCGCCAGGATCTTGATTACTTCGACCTGGTCCTGGCCATGGACAAGAGCAATCTGGACAATCTCAAACGTATGGCTTCGCCGGAGCAGCAGGAACGGATCAAGCTCTTCATGGATTACGCCAGAAATTTCGATGATGACGAAGTGCCCGATCCTTACTACGGACTGGGGCACGGCTTCGATCTCGTGCTGGATATGGTCGAGGATGCATCGCTTGGCTTGATCGAGGATATTCGGAAGAAGCTCGGGCGTTCCTGAATATCCGCTTCCCGCAGGCAAAAAAATGGCACCCATCG
>WBUO01000205.1 GCA_008933675.1 Dechloromonas sp. | reverse complement strand
GCCATGCAAGGCGCCTGGGCACTCGACCGGCAGGCGCCCTGGCAAGGCCGGGCCGAGAGCGACATCGCCGATCTCGCCTGGCTCGGCGAGCTGCTCGGCGACGGCTGGCAAAGCGCCGGCCGCTTCCGTGGCGAGCTGCAGCTGGCCGGTACTCCGGCCCAGCCGCTGACCAGCGGCCGCCTGCGCGGCGACCGGCTGGCCGTGCGCCATGCCGGGCAGGCCCTCGACCTGCGCGACGGTGAGCTGGCCGTCGATGTCGACGCCAACCTGTTGCGCATCCGCCAGCTGCACTTCGCCAGCCACCTGCAAGCCGCACCGCGTGCCCTGCGCCTTGCCGAGCGGGTGGACATGGCAAGCCTGACCGCCCGCCCGGGGCGCGTCGAACTGAGCGGCGAAATGCGCCTCGGCGGCAGCCAGGGCAGTGAGGAAGCCTTCCTCGACTTTCGCCTGGAACGCCTGGGCGCCTCCCAGCTGCCTGAACAATGGGTCATGCTCTCCGGCGCCGGGCGACTCAGCTGGAATGGCGAGACGCTGGGGCTCGGCGGCCGCCTGAACGTCGATGCCGGCTACTGGCAACTGGCGCCGGGCGGCATGCCGCGCCTGTCGGACGATGTCGTCGTGCGGCGCACCGGCGAGGTGCAGACACCGACCGCCCTGCGGCCGAAACTCGAACTCGATCTCGTCGCCGATCTCGGCCGCAATTTCCTGTTTGCCGGGGCCGGCCTGTCCAGCCGCCTGAGCGGCGAACTGCGCCTGCGCGCCAGCGGCCGCGACCTGCCCCGGGCCAGCGGCAGCATCCGCCTGCGCGACGGGCGCTTCGACGCCTACGGCCAGCGCCTGGCGATCAGGCGCGGCATCCTGAGCTTTCAGGGATTGCTCGACAATCCGGCGCTCGATGTGCTCGCCGTCCGACAGGGCCTGCCCGTCGAACCCGGCGTGCAGATCAGCGGCACGGCACAGCGCCCGGTCATCCGCCTGGTTTCCGACCCGGAATTGCCGGAAGCCGAAAAGCTGGCCTGGCTGGTACTCGGCCACGGTCCGGAAAGCATGGGCGCCGGCGACGCGACGCTGCTCCTGTCGGCTGCCGGCGGCCTGCTCGGCAACGACTCGGGCAAACTCGTCGAACAGTTGCAGAAAACCTTCGGCTTCGACGAACTGGCCGTTCGCCAGGGCGAAGTGGGCAGCACCGGCGGTCGCCAGATCGGCAGCCGTGTGGCAGGCAGCAGTGTCGATGCGACGGGCAGTACCGGTGGCCAGATCCTCAGCATCGGCAAGCGCCTGGGCGCCAACGCGCTGCTTTCCTACGAGCAGGCTCTCGGCCGCGCCGAGGGCATCGTCAAGCTGACAGTCAACCTGAACCGCCAGATCTCGGTGATCGGCCGAGCCGGCAGCGATAACGCCCTGGACATCTTCTACACCCTGAGTTTCGGGCGGCCAGCCGAGATCCGCCGGCCGCTGCCGCCGACCGAGGATTAGGCTGGAGCCTGCCGGGCAAGGCCGGCTCGCCCGGCAGCAGCTGCGGTAAACGACGAAAGACGGCTGCGCATCAGCAGCAAGCGCCGCCCCGGCGATCCACTATTACGTAAGTCATGGCACACTAGTAAATCAGGGTGGCAAACAGACCACTCCGCAGCGCATCCCGGGGGAGAAATCCATGCAACACGACAGTGCCGTCCGGCACCCGCACGACCAGACCTTTGCCATCAAATTGATGCAGCATCTGGTCGTACCAACCTTCGTCCTCGACAACGAGTGCCGCGTCATCGTCTGGAACCGTGCCTGCGAGCGCCTGACCGGCGTCTTTGCCGGTGAGGTGGTCGGTACCCGCAATCACTGGCAGGCCTTCTACTCCGAACCCCGCCTGTGCCTCGCCGATGTGCTGGCCCAGGGGCGCGCCGACGACCTGGCAACGCTCTACCCCTTCCATACCGAACCGTCCGAACTCGGACTCGGGGTCCGCGCCGAGAACTGGTGCCTGATGCCGCGCGTCGGCGAGCGCCTCTATCTGGTGATCGACGCCGGTCCGATCTATGCGGAAGACGGCCAGCTGATCGCCGTCGTCGAAACCCTGCGCGACATGACCGAGCACAAGAAGGCGCAGATGGCCCTGCAGCAGCTGGCGACGCTCGACAGCCTGACCGGCGTCGCCAATCGCCGCACCTTCGACGAGAAGCTGCACAGCGAGTGGAATCGAACCCGCCGCCAGGGCGATCCGCTGTCCCTGATCATGGTCGATGTCGATTACTTCAAGCCCTACAACGACATCTACGGGCATCCGGGTGGCGACGCATGCCTCAAGGCGGTTTCCGGCATCCTGCGCGGCCAGGCCTTCCGGGCTGGCGACGTCACCGCCCGTTACGGCGGCGAGGAATTCGCCGTCATCCTGCCCAACACCGATCTCGCCGGTGCCCGCGAGGTGGCCGAACGCATCCGCAGCGGCATCGAACAGGCCGCCCTGCCGCACGCCGGCAGCCAGATTGCGCCCTGCATCACCGTCAGTCTCGGCGTCGCCTCGCTGATTCCCGCCCAGGACAGCCACAGCGGGATGCTCCTCGAACTGGCTGACCAGGCGCTGTACGCAGCCAAGCGCGGCGGCCGCAACCGCGTCTGCTGTGCGACGCAGGAGATGGCCGCGGCGGCGGTACCAGCCCTGCCCTGAGTTTCAGCTGCCATCGGCAGGGCGCCCGAGGGGCAGCACGACACGGAAGCGGCTGCCGCGCCCGGGCTCGCTGCTGACCTCGATATGGCCGCCATGCCGGGTGACGATGTCGTAGGCCAGCGACAACCCGAGCCCGGTACCCTTGCCCACCGGCTTGGTCGTGTAGAAGGGCTCGAAGATGCGCTGACGCACCTCGGCCGGCATGCCGCGGCCATTGTCCTCGACCTCGACCCACACCTGCCCGTCGCCGGCGCCGGTGCGCACATGGATCACGCCTTGCTGCTCGATGGCCTGCGCGGCATTGACCAGCAGATTCATCACCACCTGGTTGATCTGGGCGGCGATGCAGCAGACCGGCGGCAGTTCGCCGTAGTCGCGGATCACTTCGGCCTTGTATTTCAGCTCGTGCCAGACGACGTTGAGCGTGCTCTCGACCCCGGCGTTGAGATCCGTTTCCTGCCATTCCGCCTGATCGACCCGCGAGAAATCCTTGAGATCGGCGACGATCTTGCGTACCCGGGCGAGTCCGCCCTGCGATTCGCCGATCAGATCGGTGATGTCCTGCTTCAGGTAATCGAAATCGGCAGCGACGAAATCGGCCTCGCCGGCCCTGCCCGTACGACAGGCTTCACACAGGGCGATGAGTGTCTCGTTGTAGGTTTTCAATGTACCGAGGTTGGAATTGACGAAACCGACCGGATTGTTGATCTCATGCGCCACCCCGGCCGCCAGCTGGCCGACCGAGGCAAGCTTTTCCGCTTGCAGCAGCTGGCGCTGCGCCGCCTCCACCTCGCGGATCTTGCCGGCCAGCTCGTACCAGCGCCGGCGCAGCATTTCGAGCAGCCCCCAGCCGAGCAGCGAGATGAGGACGAAGGCACTGCCATGGGTGAGCAGGGATCGCCCGGTCCCCGCTTCGGCCGCCGCGACGATCGGCGCGTAACGCTGGGAAACGCTGATCCCGCCGCGAATCTGGCCGACGGCATAGCCCTGCTGGCGATGGCAGGCCATGCAGGATTCCTCGACGAGCAGCGGCGCCATGTAGCGCAGCATCGGCATCTCACCGTCGTCCACCACGGCCTGGGTCTCCCTGATGCCCTGTTCGAAGGCAAGCAGCGATTCGCGTTCCCAGTCGTCCGGCTTGTTGCCGGGGCGCAGCGGTTTCAGGCTGGTCAGGCGGAAGATGGCACCGCTCTCCGACGAGGCCATCTCGGCAATCAGCCGGGTCATGTAGGCCGGATTGACCATGGTCATGGCGACGCCCTCGGTGGTGGTGACGTCGCGCAGCGGATGATCGAGATAGGGGTTCGGCCTGACGCCCTTGGTCACCGGCACGTAAACCCCGCCGTGGCTGGCATTCCAGTTGCGCGTCAGCAGCACCATGCGGAACATGTTGCGGGCGCCCTCGATGGCGATCCGCGTCGCCTGCTCGCGCGCCGCGACGAGGTGCGCGTGATGGGCGTAAGCGACGATGGCCGCCCACAGCGCCAGCAGCACCAGCCACCAGCGGCGTTCGCGGACGAAGACGGGGATCGGGGCAGCCAGTGGGATCATCAAGCGCTCTCCGGGCACACGGGGGACTATACGCCGGGCGAGTGGGTGCGGTGCAGATGTGGGCGCAGCCAGGTGATGAAATCGTCGACGTAGGTGAAGACGACCGGAATCACCAGCAGACTGAGGAAGGTCGAGGTGATCAGGCCACCGATGACGACGATGGCCATCGGTGCCCGGAAGCTCGGATCGGCGGTGCCGATGCCGAGCGCAATCGGCAGCATGCCGGCGCCCATGGCGATGGTCGTCATGATGATCGGCCGCGCCCGCTTGCGGCAGGCGTCGAGCAGCGCATGCCAGCGGTCCAGCCCGTGCTCGCGGCGGGCGAGGATGACGTAGTCGATGAGCAGGATGGAGTTCTTGGTGGCGATGCCCATCAGCATGATCAGGCCGATCATCGACGGCATCGACAGCGCCTGCTGGGCAATGAACAGCGCCAGGAAGGCGCCCGGCACCGACAGCACGAGTGCCGCCAGGATGGTCACCGGCTGGACGAAATCCTTGAACAGCAGGACCAGAACGATATAGATGCAGAGCACGCCGGTGGCCATGGCCAGGCCGAAGCTGGCGAACAGTTCGCCCATCGCTTCGGCGTCGCCGATCGTCGTCTGCAACACCCCGGGCGGCAGATTGGTCAGGCTGGGCAGGGCCAGCGCCTGGCGCTCCACCTCGCCGAGGGCCTGGCCGTTCAGCTCGATTTCGAAGTTGATGTTGCGCAGGCGGTCATAGCGGTCGATCTCGGCCGGACCGCCGGCGATCGACAGCCGGGCGACGCTGGAGATCATCACCGGGCCGTGCCTGCCGGGCACCGTCAGGCGTTCGAGCAGCGCCAGATCCTGGCGGGCGGCCGGCGGCAGCTTGACGACGATCGGCACCTGGCGCTGCGCCAGGTTCAGTTTGGCCAGGCTCTGGTCGTAGTCGCCGGCGGTGGCGATGCGCAGCGTGTCGGCGATCGCCGCCGAGGTCACGCCGAGATCGGCCATGCGCGCGAAATCGGGCGTCACCACCAGTTCCGGACGGACCAGGCTGGCCGTTGTGGTGACGTTGCCGATACCGGGAATGCCGCGCAGCTCGCGCTCGACCTGGCGGGCATGGCTGGCCAGCAGCGGGCCGTTCTCGCTGGCCAGCACCAGCACGTATTTCTCGTTCGAGCCGCCGAAGCCGACCTTGACCTGGACGCCCGGCAGGGCCACCAGGCGCTCGCGCAGGTCGCGCTCGACCTCCTGTTTGGATATGCCGCCGCGCTCGGCACGTGGCGTCAGGTTCAGCGTCAGCGTCGCCTTGCGTACCTCGGCAGCGCCGCGCGGCAGGAAGGGATCGCTGCCGGCGGCACCGCCGCCGATGGCGGTATAGACCATCTTCACATGCGGGTTCTGCTCGACGATGGCACGGGCCTTTTCGGCGCTGGCCAGACTTTCCTCGAAGGTGCTGCCGGGCGCCAGCGACAGGTAGACCTGCGTCTGCGACAGGTCGTCCGGCGGCAGGAAGCCGGTCGGCAGCAGGGGGACCAGCGCGAACGAGCCGACAAAGAAACCGCCGGCGGCAAGCAGCGTCAGCACCCGGTGGCGCAGGCACCAGGCGGCCCAGCCGAGATAGCGCTCGAGCCAGCGCGGCTCCGGATGTTCCTTCTTCGGCGGCTTCAGCAGATAGGCGGCCATCATCGGCGTCAGCATGCGGGCGACGACCAGCGAGAAGAAGACGGCGATTGCCGCCGTCCACCCGAACTGCACGAAGAACTTGCCGGCGACGCCGCCCATGAAGGCGGTCGGCAGGAACACGGCGATCAGCGTGAAGGTGGTGGCGATGACCGCCAGGCCGATCTCGTCGGCCGCCTCCATGGCCGCCTGGTAGGGCGTTTTGCCCAGGCGCAGGTGGCGCATGATGTTCTCGATCTCGACGATGGCGTCATCCACCAATATGCCGACCACCAGCGACATCGACAGCAGGGTCACGACGTTGAGCGTGAAGCCCATCAGCTGCATCACCGCGAAGGCCGGAATGATCGACAGCGGTAGCGCGGTGGCGGCAATGAAGGTGGCCCGGCCGTCGCGCAGGAACAGCCAGACGACGAGCACGGCGAGGATGGCGCCCTCGATGAGCAGGGTCATCGAGCCGTCGAAATTCTCCTGCACCGGATCGACGAAATTGAAGGCTTCGGTGATCGCGATGTCCGGGTATTCGGCCTGCAGCCTGGCCAGCCGGGCGCGTACGTTGTCGGCCAGCTCGACCTCGCCGGCGCCGCGGCTGCGCGTGATCTCGAAGCCGACCACCGGCGCACCGTCGAGCAGCGCCGCCGAGCGCCGTTCGCCGACCGTGTCGCGCACCGTCGCCACCTGATCGAGGCGGATGCGCCGGCCGTCGGTCAGCACGATGTCCATGGCCGCCAGCTCGGCCGCCGTCTGCACGGTGCCGATGGTGCGCACCGACTGCTCGATGCCGCCGATGTCGGCGCGGCCACCCGAGGCTTCCTGCTGGGTCTGGCGCAATTGCCGGGAAATTTCGGCGGCAGTGGCGTTCAGCGCCAGCAGCCGGGCCGGGTCGAGCTCGATGCGGATCTCGCGGCTGACGCCGCCGACGCGGGCCACGGCGCCGACACCATTGACGCTCAAGATGGCCTTGGTCACCGTGTTGTCGACGAACCACGACAGCGCCTCGTCGTCCATCCGGCTGGAGGCCACGGTATAGGTCAGGATCGGCGAGCCGGCGACATCGACGCGGCTGATCACCGGGTCCTTGAGGTCGCCCGGCAGGTCGGCGCGGATGCGCGACAGCGCGTCGCGCACGTCATCCACCGCTTCCTGGGTTTCCTTCTCCAGGCGGAATTCGACGGTGACGACGGCAGTGCCGTCCTGCACCTTGGTATAGATGTGCTTGACGCCCTGCAGCGTCGCCACGGCGTTCTCGATCTTGCGTGCCACCTCGGTTTCCATCTGCCCCGGCGCGGCGCCGGGCAAGGTCGCGGTGACGGTCACCGTCGGCAGATCGACGTCCATGAACTGCTGGATCTTCATCGCCGAGAAGGCCAGCAGGCCGGCCAGCGTCAGCATCACGAAGAGCAGGATGGCCGGCGTCGGATTGCGGATCGACCAGGAGGAAACGTTGATCACGGCTGCTTACCGCCCACGACCTTGACGACATCGCCATCGGCCAGGAAGCCGCCGCCGCTGGCGACGACCCGTGCCGCAGGCGGCAGGCCGCCGACGATCTCGACCCGGTCGCCGGAACGCCGACCGAGTTCGACCTTGGTCTGCGCCACACGATCCTCACCCTCC
>WBUO01000204.1 GCA_008933675.1 Dechloromonas sp. | reverse complement strand
CGAATACCACCTGCCGATCGTGGCTGACGCTGAAGCCGGTTTCGGCGGCGTGCTGAACGCCTTCGAACTGATGAAGGCGATGATCCGTGCAGGTGCTGCCGGCGTGCATTGGGAAGACCAGCTGGCCTCCGTCAAGAAGTGCGGCCACATGGGCGGCAAGGTTCTCGTGCCGACCACCGAAGCCGTGCAGAAGCTGATCGCTGCCCGCATGGCGGCCGACGTCTATGGCGTGCCGACCCTGGTCATCGCCCGTACCGATGCTGAAGCAGCCGACCTGCTGACTTCCGACTACGATCCGAACGACAAGCCGTTCCTGACCGGCGAGCGCACCGCCGAAGGCTTCTACAAGACCAAGAAGGGCCTGGAGCAAGCCATCTCCCGCGCCATCGCCTACGCCGACTACGCCGATCTGGTGTGGTGCGAAACCGGCACGCCGGATCTGGAATTTGCCCGCAAGTTCGCCGAAGCCGTGCATGCCAAGCACCCGGGCAAGATGCTGGCCTACAACTGCTCGCCGTCCTTCAACTGGAAGAAGAACCTGGACGATGCCACCATCGCCAAGTTCCAGCGCGAGCTGGGCGCCATGGGTTACAAGTACCAGTTCATCACCCTCGCCGGCATCCACTCCATGTGGTACAACATGTTCGATCTGGCCCAGGACTACGCCAAGCGCGGCATGTCGGCCTACGTCGAGAAGGTTCAGGAGCCGGAATTCGCTGCCCGCGACCGTGGCTACACCTTCGTCTCGCACCAGCAGGAAGTCGGTACCGGCTACTTCGATGATGTCACCACCGTCATCCAGGGTGGCAAGTCCTCCGTCACCGCGCTGACCGGCTCGACCGAAGAAGAACAGTTCCACTAAGAAGCTCACCGCTTTGAATTGCCGCCCGACCCGGCGGCAACATGAAGGCCGGCACTCACAAGGTGCCGGCCTTTTTCGTTAACGACACAAACGCGTTACACTATTTCCGTCATACGCTGCTGCCGCCACCCTTTCCGAGCGCCGGCGTTGCCGAGAGCCGAATTTGAATCCGTTGTTCCACCGCAGCGTCCGTACCCTACTGTTTGTTTGCGCGGGGCTTCTTGCCCTGCTCTGCAGCCATCACGACACCCAGGCCGGCGAAGCCAATGGCGTCTTGCGCATCGGCGTTCTCGCCTTCCGCGATCCCGTTCAGACCGAAAGGCAATGGGCACCACTGGCCCGCTACCTTGGCGAGCGCGTACCAGAGCGGCGCTTCGTGATGCGCAGTTTCACACTGGACGATCTCAGCAAGGCGGTGGCACGGGGCGAGCTGGATTTTGTCCTGACCCAGCCGGAACACTATGTACACATCCGCGCACTGCAACGCGGACTGGCACCGATCGCCACGCTCGCCACCCGCTCCGGCAACCAGGCCATCGCCGAACTCGGCGGCGTCATCGTCGCGCGGAGCGAACGCAATGACATCAAACAACTCGGCGACTTGCGCGGCAAGCGCCTGGCAGCCGCCCACCAGCACTCCCTCGGCAGTTTCCGCCTGCAGCAATGGACCTTGCTGAAAGCAGGCATCGACATCCAGGGCACGGCAGCCAGCATCACCTTTACCGGGCAACCCCAGGATCAGGTCATCGCACTTGTGCTGGACGACAAGGCCGATGCCGGCTTCGTGCGTACCGGGCTGCTCGAAGCGATGGTGGCGGAAGGCAAACTCGCTCCCGAGCGACTGAAGGTCATCAACCCGCGCCGGGAAACCGGCTTCCCGCTGCTGCTATCGACCCCGCTGCTGCCGGAATGGCCGTTCCTGGCCAGCCGTGAAGTGCCGCAGACCGTGGCCAAGGCCGTCAGCATTGCGCTACTGGAGTTGGCGCCGGATCACCCGGCAGCCGTGGCCGGCAACTTCCACTCCTTCTCGCCCCCGGCCGATTACAGCGGCCTGGAAACCATGATGCTCGAACTGCGTGCCCATCCGGGCCGGCTTGAGCGCTTCGATCTGCAGGACATCGTCGAGAAATACCCTTATCAGGTTGCCTTGGTACTCGGCAGCCTGCTGGTCATGACACTGCTCGGCCTGATCTTCCTGATCCGTTCGCGGCGGCAGATCGGTGCCGCGCTACGCGAGCGTGCCAGCCTGCTCGACAGCCTCGGCGAAGGCGTCTATGGCCTGGACAGCGCCGGCAGCTGCACCTTCATCAACCCCAAGGCACTGGAACTGCTGGGCTGGACGCACGAGGAAGTCATCGGGCGCAACCCCCATGCCCTTTTCCATCACCACCATCCGGATGGCAAACACTATCCGAGCAGCGAGTGCCCAGTGCACCGCACCCTGATCGACGGTCAGCGCCGGCAGTGAGAAGAGTGGTTCTTCCGGCGCGGAGGCGAGTGCTTCCCGGTCGCCTATCTGGTCACTCCGATTGCCAGTCATGCCCACGGCCAGGGCGTCGTCGTCACTTTCCGCGACATCTCCGAGCAGCGTCGCGCCGACGAAATGATGCGGGTCGCTGCCATCGCCTTCGAAACCCAGGAGGGAATGGTGGTGACCGACGCACAGAGCCGCATTCTCCGCGTCAACGAGGCGTTCACCCGCGTCACCGGCTATTCGGCCGAAGAAGCTGTCGGCAAGACCCCGGCCCTGCTCAAGTCCGGACGCCACGACGACAGCTTTTACCAGGACATGTGGAATACGCTGCAAGCCCAGGGACGCTGGCAGGGCGAAATCTGGAACCGGCGCAAGAGCGGCGAGATCTACCCGGAATGGCTGAGCATCTCGGCTGTGCAGGACAGCGAAGGCAGGACCACGCATTTTGTCTCCTCCTTCCTCGACATCACGCAGCGCAAGGAAGCCGAAGAACAGATCCAGTTCCTCGCCTACTACGATCCGCTGACCCACCTGCCGAACCGCCGCCTGCTCAACGAACGTCTGCGCAAAGTCCTGGCCTCCAGCGGCCGCCACCAGCGCTATGGCGCACTGCTCTTCATCGATATCGACAATTTCAAGACGCTCAACGACACCATGGGGCACGCCATCGGCGATTCGCTGCTGATCCAGGTAGCCCAGCGCCTGCGCCTGTCGGTCCGGGCCGGGGACTCGGTCGCTCGCCTGGGCGGCGACGAATTCGTCGTACTGCTCGAAGATCTCAGCCCGAACATTCATGAAGCCATCGCCCAGATTCGCCAGGCAGCGCAACACATGCTGGAAATGCTCGGCGAGCCCTATGCCCTGGGCGAGATTTCGCATCACTGCACGGCCAGCATCGGCGCCGTACCTTTCCGCGATGCCGGCGAAAGCATCGAAGGATTGCTCAAGTCGGCCGACATGGCCATGTACAAGGCCAAGGAATCAGGCAAGAACGCCATGCGCTTCTTCGATCCGGCGATGCAGACGGAGATCGAACAACGGGCGGCGCTCGAACGCGACCTGCGTCAGGCACTGCTTCTCGGCGAGTTCACGCTGTACCTGCAGCCGCAGGTCGATCGCCATGGCCGACGGCTGGGGGCCGAAGCCCTGATCCGCTGGCAGCATCCCCAGCGAGGACTCATCCTGCCCGGCGAATTCATCAGCCTCGCCGAGGACACCCGCCTGATCCTGCCGATCGGCCAGTGGGTCCTCAGCGAAGCCTGCCGCCTTCTGGCCGCCTGGCGGCACGACCCGGCCCTGGCCGGGCAGAGTCTGGCGGTCAATGTCAGTGCCGTACAGTTCCGCGACAGCGCCTTCCTCGACAACGTCGCCCAGGCACTGGCCGAAAGCGGCGCCTCCCCCGAACTGCTGAAGCTGGAAATCACGGAGTCGGTGCTGCTCGAAAACACCGGCGAGGCCATCACGCGCATGCGCGCACTCAAGGATGAACTCGGTGTCGGCCTGTCGCTCGACGACTTCGGCACCGGCTATTCCTCGCTCAGTTACCTGAAACAGCTGCCACTCGACCAGGTGAAGCTCGATCGCAGCTTCGTCCGCGACATCGACAGCAACCCGAACGATGCGGCCATCGCCGACGCGGTGATCGCCCTGGGGCGTGCCTTCAAGCTGACGGTGATCGCCGAGGGCGTCGAGAACGAACACCAGCGCGATGCCCTGCTGGCACGCGGTTGCGACGCATTCCAGGGCTACTTCTTCGGACGTCCGGTCAGCAGCGACGCCTTCGCTGCGAGCAAAGCCCCGGATGCCTGAGCATCACCGCGACGGGCGTGACCACATCCACGGCAGCACGCAGGCCGCAACGGCCAACGGTACGTAGCGCCACGGTTCGTCCAGCACCAACCAGCCGCCGAGCGCACTGATTGCCATCAGTACCGTTGCCAGCCGTTTGGCGAACAACGGAATGGCTCCATGGTCGCGCCAGGCACGGATCGCCGGACCGGCCTGCGGATGCGCCAGCAGCCTGGCTTCCCACTCCGGATGCGAGCGGGCGAAAAAATAGGCGGCGAGAATCAGGAACGGCGTCGTTGGCAGCAGAGGCAGCACGGCGCCGGCCACGCCGAGCACCAGGGAAAGAATACCGAAGAGCCGGTAGAGCGGCCGCTTCATCGCAACTCCCAATAACTGGCGCGACCATAGACATCCTTCAGCAAGTCGATGAACAGCCGGACCCTGAGCGGCAAATGGCGGCGTTGCGGGAAGACGGCATAAATGCCCATCGGTGGTGCCTGCCAGGCATCGAGCACGGAGGTCAGGCGACCTTCCTTCAGATCCTGTCCGACCTCCCACAACGAACGCCAGGCCAGGCCCCGCCCGGCCAGCGCCCATTCGTGCAGCACCGCCCCGTCGTTGCATTCGAAACTGCCGCCGACCTTGATCGTATCGACCTGGCCGCTGTCCGGATCGCGGAACACCCAGCCGCGCTGCTGACCTAGCGACAGGCAGTTGTGTCCGGCCAGATCCGCCGGCTCGCGCGGCACGCCATGGGCAACCAGATAGGCCGGGCTGGCCACCACCATGCGCCGCATCTCGCCCAGGCGGACGCTGACCAGACTGGAATCGGTCAGTTCGCCGATGCGGATCGCGCAATCGATGTTTTCATTCAGCAGGTCGACCAGACGATCGGACAAGTCCAGGTTGACCGTCACCTCCGGATTGGCCTGCATGAAATCGCCAACCAGCGGCGCCACATGCCGGCGACCGAAGCCGGACGGTGCCGAAACGCGCAGCTGGCCGCTGGCGCGTACCCCGCCCAGCGACACCGCCGCCTCGGCATTGGCCAGATCGTTCATGATCTTCTGGCAATCCTCAAGAAAGGCCTGTCCCTCAAAGGTCAGTGTCAGCCGGCGCGTCGTGCGCAACAGCAGCTTGACGCCAAGCCGCGCTTCCAATGCATCGAGCCGGCGGCCGATAATGGCCGGTGTCACCCCCTCGCTGCGCGCCGCGGCAGAAAGGCTGCCGCGTGTCGATACGTTTACGAAGGCGGAAATCTGCTTGAAGGTATCCATTGATTAGATACATTTAGTAAAAGAATTAACGCCGATTTTGCCACTTATCTTATCCACCAAGTAACAATAAACTTCGGACCTATCATGACGCAAGCACCTGCCCGCCCGATCAAAGCCGTAGCCTTCGACGCCTACGCGACCTTGTTCGACGTCTATTGCATGGAAGCGCTGGCCGAGGAGTATTTCCCCGGCCAGGGCAAGGCGCTGACCGTCCTCTGGCGCCAGAAGCAGATCGAATACACGCGCGTGCGCAGCATGTGCAGCCAGTTCCGCACCTTCTGGGAAGTCACCCGTGATGCACTGATATTCGCCGCCCGGGCCCTGCAGCTCGATCTGAACGATTACCGCCGCCAGCACCTGATGAACCAGTATGCCTGTCTGCGCCCCTTCCCGGAGAACCTGGCGACGCTGCAGGCGCTGAAGGCCATGGGCCTGCCGCTGGCCATCCTCTCCAACGGCACGCATTCGATGCTCGACATCGCCGTCAAGTACAACGACATGAAGGATTTGTTCGACCACATCCTGTCGGCCGACAGCGTGCAGAAATTCAAGACCTCGCCCGAGGTCTACCAACTGGCCGTCGATGCCTTCCAGCTACCGGCCAGCGACATTCTCTTTGTCTCATCCAACGCCTGGGATGCCTGTGCCGGCACCTGGTTCGGCTTCACCACCTTCTGGGTCAACCGCAACCAGCAACCGGACGAAATGCTGGACATCACCCCCAGCGCCACCGGCGCACTGCTCTCCGACGTCCTGACTTACGTACGCGGGCTGCATGCCTGATCCGATCAAACCTATCAACCTTCAACCTTAACGACAAGGAGCACTCATGAGCCTCAATCTGCCGCAAGGCGTGCAAATCACCGGCCCGCTCAAGCCCGGTTACGAAACCATCCTGACGCACGACGCGCTGGCCCTGGTCGCCAAGCTGCATCGCGCCTTCGAAGGCCGTCGCCAGGAACTGTTGAAGGCCCGCGTCGAACGCCAGGCGCGCATCGACGCCGGCGAAATGCCCGACTTCCTGCCGGAAACGAAGCACATCCGCGAAGGCGACTGGAAGATCGCCCCGGTACCCAAGGCCCTGGAGTGCCGCCGCGTCGAAATCACCGGCCCGGTCGAAGCCAAGATGATCATCAACGCCTTCAACTCGGGCGCCGACTCCTACATGACCGACTTCGAGGATTCCAACTCGCCGAACTGGGACAACCAGATCCAGGGTCAGGTCAATCTGTACAAGGCCATCCGCCGCGAACTGTCGTTCAAGAACGAAGCCGGCAAGGAATACAAGCTCAACGACAAGATCGCCACCCTGCAGATCCGTCCGCGCGGCTGGCACCTCGACGAGAAGCACGTGCTGGTCGATGGTCAGCGCGTCTCCGGCGGCCTGTTCGACTTCGGCCTGGTGTTCTTCCACAACGCCAAGGAGCAACTCGCCCGCGGCGCCGGACCGTTCTACTACCTGCCGAAGATGGAATCCCATCTCGAAGCCCGCCTGTGGAACGACGCCTTCGTCATGGCCCAGGATCACTGCGGCATCCCGCAGGGCACGATCAAGGCCACGGTGCTGGTCGAGACCATCCTCGCCACCTTCGAGATGGAAGAAATCCTCTACGAACTGCGCAACCACTCCGCCGGTCTGAACGCCGGCCGCTGGGACTACATCTTCTCCTGCATCAAGAAGTTCAAGAAGAACAAGGACTTCTGCCTGGCCCAGCGCGGCGCCATCACCATGGAAGTGCCCTTCATGCGCGGCTACGCCCTGGCGCTGGTGCAGGCCTGCCACAAGCGCGGCGCCCCGGCCATGGGCGGCATGTCGGCGCTGATCCCGATCAAGAACGATCCGGTCGCCAACGAAAAGGCGCTGGCCGGCATCCGCCACGACAAGACCCGCGACGCCAACGACGGCTTCGACGGCGGCTGGGTAGCCCACCCGGGCCTGGTGCCCATCGCCATGGAAGAGTTCGTCAAGGTGCTCGGCAACAAGCCGAACCAGTTCGAGAAGCAGGTCGAAGGCAAGTTCGGCCCGGAACAGTGGCTCGACTTCCGCCCGACCACGCCGATCACCGAAGCCGGCCTGCGCAACAACATCAACGTCGGCATCCACTACCTCGGCTCCTGGCTGGCCGGCAACGGCTGCGTGCCCATCCACAACCTGATGGAAGACGCTGCCACCGCCGAAATCTCCCGCTCGCAAGTCTGGCAGTG
>WBUO01000203.1 GCA_008933675.1 Dechloromonas sp. | reverse complement strand
CACTGGATGTTCGCCGCCCTCCTCACCACCTTCTTCCCGCTGATGGTGACCGCTTTCCCCCCGGGCTACGTCTTTCTCTTCTTCTGCGGCATGATGGCCCTGCAGCTTCTCTGGGTGTATGGCATGATGCCCGAGACCAAGGGCGTCTCGCTTGAGGCCCTCGAGCACCGGTTAACGGAAGGCCACGCCACATGAGCTTCCACTGCGTCAGCCTCGGCGAAGTGCTCTTGGATGTCCTGCCCGCCGGCCGCCAGCTCGGCAGCGCATCGGCCAACTTCGCCTTCCACGCCGCCGCCCTCGGACAATACAACTGCCTCCGTCCTTTCATTGTCCCGGCACCCGCATTCGCGCCAACCCGCTGTTTGATCCCCTTCCTCCCGCGTCCCATCGCGGGTGCGGGTTTTGGCCAAAATCACAGCTCGCTGACGTCAGCACCCCAGCGCCAGCGATGAAAACACATTACCCCTGCTCGATGCTGCGCCATTACGCCTTGCCCGACCGCCGAAGTCCGTCGCGCTCCACGATATCATTGATGTGGCGGTCCACTCGACCGAACTGGCAGGCACAAGCCAATCCGGGCGGTGCGCCATGACCTGGACCCAGAATTATACCCCTGTATTCAACAGCCTGGCCGCGTCCACCCTCATTGCAGCGGTTCCGGCGGTCGTGCTGCTCTGCCTGCTGGCTTTCTTCCATGTGCGAGCCCACCGGGCGGCGCTGGCTGGCTTGGCGGCGGTCTTGCTGGCGGCGGTGGCGGTCTATCACATGCCGATGCAAATGGCCTTGGCAGCCGCGAGCTACGGGGCGCTCTACGGTTTGCTGCCGATCGGGTGGATAGTTCTCAACGTCATCTTCCTCTACGATATTGCGGTCAAAACCGGGCAGTTCGAGATTGTGAAGCAATCCATCGCCGGGATTTCCCCCGATCGCCGCATCCAGGTGCTGCTGATCGCCTTTTGCTTCGGCGCGTTCATCGAAGGTGCCGCCGGCTTCGGCGCGCCGGTGGCTATCTCCGCGGCGATGCTCATTGGCATCGGTTTCCGGCCGCTTCAGGCCGCCTCGCTCTCCTTGATTGGCAATACGGCACCGGTAGCTTTCGGCTCGCTCGGCATTCCCATCATTTCGCTGGCGCAGGTCACCGGCCTGCCGCTTCTCGACCTCAGCGCGATGGTCGGCCGGCAGTTGCCAGTTTTCAGTTTGCTCATTCCTTTCTGGCTGGTGGCGGCACTGGCGGGCGGGCGGGCCATGCGCGAGGTATGGCCGGTGTGTTTGGTCGGGGGGCTGAGCTTTTCTTTGGTGCAGTTTTTTGTGAGCAATTTCCACGGTCCTTGGCTGGCGGCTCCGGCCAGCGCCTTGGCTGCCATGGGTGCCATGCTGCTGTTGTTGCGATTCTGGCAGCCGCGCCAGATCTGGCGCTTTCCTGACGAGCCCGCAGCGGCCAACGCGACCCCGGCGCGGGCTGCCGGCGGCATGACCGCGAATGTGCTTTCCCGCGCTTGGTCGCCCTGGTTGATCCTCACCGTGATTGTTTTTGTCTGGGCACTGCCGGTCACGAAAACGGCGTTCAAGGGTGTTTGGGAGATGACGATCGCCATTCCCTACCTGCACAATGCCGTGTTCAAGGCTCCTCCGCTAGTGCGTGAATTGCGGCCGGAGGGCGCCATCTACACGCTGAACCTGCTTTCGGCCACGGGCACCGCGCCACTGCTGTCGGCCCTCGCGGCCGGTTTGCTGCTGGGACTGCGTCCCGTTGAACTGGGCCGGACGTATCTCCGCACGTTGTGGCGGGTGCGGTTGTCCCTCCTCACGATTGCCGGGATGCTGGCGCTCGCCTTCACCTCGCGGTATGCGGGACTCGATTCGACCCTGGGGCTGGCCTTTGCCAGCACCGGGCCGTTGTTTCCGTTCTTCTCGCCGCTGCTTGGCTGGCTCGGAGTGGCGCTGACAGGCAGCGACACCTCCTCCAATGTTCTCTTTGGCAACTTGCAGCAGATCACCGCCCAGCAAGTTGGAATCTCTCCGGTGCTCGCGGCGGCGGCCAACAGCACCGGCGGGGTCATGGGCAAGATGATCGATGCCCAAAGCATCGTCGTCGCCGGTGTGGCCACGGGTCAGCAGGGGCAGGAGGGGACCATCCTGCGCTCTGTTTTCTGGCACAGTCTGGCCCTAGCCACGCTCGTTGGCCTTCTGGTGCTGCTACAAGCGTATGTTTTCCCGGGCGTCGTGCCGTGATTATGGAGATCTATTCCCCCTGCGCCACCTTCGCCTTATGACTTTACCTTGAAACGAAAACGTTCAACCCAACGTCCAGCCCTATGCTGAGATGAGCCGCTGGCGCTTCGCTCGCTTTCGTAATGTTCAACACGTTGTTCACCTATTTCAAGACCGGCCCGGTCCGCCCGCCACTCACGGATCCAACTGCGATCCACCGGCTCTACGAGCGAAAGCGCTGGAGCATCTTTCTTTCGTTGATTGCCGGCTACGGGTTTTTCTACACCTGCCGGCTGGGGCTCGCGGTCACCAAGAAGCCCTTGCTTGATGCTGGGGTGATGAGCGTGTCCGAGATGGGAATTGTCGGCTCTGTGTTGCTTTACGTTTATGCCATCGGCAAGTTCGTCAACGGCATGTGCTCGGACCACGCCAACATCCGGCGCTTCATGTCGTGGGCACTATTCCTTTCCGCCCTGGTCAATATCGTCTTCGGTTTCACCCACCTGTTCATCGGCTTTGTCATCCTCTGGGGTCTCAATGGCTGGTTCCAGTCCATCGGCTCAGCCCCCAGCGTCGTGTCGATCTGCCAGTGGTTCAGCAACAAGGAACGCGGCACGCGCTACGGCATCTGGGCCGGCGCGCACAATCTCGGCGAGGGCATGACTTTCGTCTTGGTGGCATGGCTGGTCAATCACTTCGGTTGGCGTGCAGGTTTCACCGGGCCGGGTCTTATTTGCACGGTCGTAGCACTCGTCCTTTATCAGACCCTCGCTGATCGCCCGCAGACCTATGGTCTACCGCATGTGGCCGATTACAAGAACGACCACTCGGCCGGACCACCCCCGCCGGGCACGACCGCAGAATTGCAGAAGCAGGTCTTTCGTAGCCCCTGGGTGTGGATACTGGCTGTCAGTTGCGCACTGATGTATGTTGCCCGTTACGCCATCAACAATTGGGCGATCCTCTTTTTGCAGGAAGCCAAGCATTACACGCTGACCGAAGCCGGCTTTGTCATGGGGGCTTATCCCGTGATGGGGTTTGTCGGGGCGGCCGCCTCTGGTTGGATGTCGGACAAATTCTTCAGTTCACGCCGTAATCTACCCACACTGCTCTACGGTGTGCTCCAAACGGGTGGCATGGCACTTCTTTTCTTAGCACCGCCCGGCCATCGCTGGCTTGATGTGGTAGCCATGGGCGTCTTCGGGTTCGGCATCGGGGGGCTGATCGTGTTCCTCGCCGGCCTGATTGCCGTGGATATCATGCCCAAAGCAGCCGCCGGCACGGTCAAGGGTCTGATCGGTATGTTCGCCTATGTGGGAGCAGGGACGCAGGACTGGATCAGCGGCTTTCTCCTCGATAGCCACAAGACCATCGTGGCGGGACGGACGGTTTATCACTTTGCCCCAGCGTTTTACTTCTGGATCGGCGCCTCGGTGCTTTCGCTCCTGCTCGCCGCAACCGCATGGAACGTAAAGCCCCGCGAATAAACCGACTATTCACCTACCCCTCAGCCCTTTCTCCCATGAAATCATTATTGCAAACCTTTGTGCTCCTAGTGCTCCCTGCCGTTGCTTTCGCTTCAGAGCCCGCCGCGGTGGGCATGCCAACAGGCTCATCGTCCGACGGCTGGCAGTATACTGACATCCGCCGCATTCCTGCCTCAGAAGCTCGGCAGGGAGTCGCTTCGGATGGCACGTTCCTGTATGCAATCGGCACCCATGTGCTCGGCAAGTACCGCGCAGACACCGGCGAACGTGTGGCCGGCTGGGAAGGTCCCGAGCATGGAGCGATAGTCCATCTCAACGCCGGCATCGTTTATCAGGGCCGGCTCTATTGCGCTCATTCAAATTACCCCGGCGTGCCGATGGTCAGTTCAGTCGAGATTTGGGACACGGCGAACATGAAACACGCCGGCAGTCACAGTTTCGGCCGCACCGACGGTTCACTGACTTGGCTCGATCGGCGGAATGGGCGCTGGATTGCCTGCTTCGTCCATTACGGGGAAAAAGGCGGCGAGCCGGGCCGCGGACCCGAGTGGACCCACCTCGTCGAGTTTGACGACGAATGGCGGCAGACCGGTGGTTGGGTGCTGCCGACTCAGCTCGTGGCCAAGTTGGGAGCACGGGGTTACAGTTGCTCGGGAGGTGCGGTTGGACCGGGAGGGCATCTCTACGTGACCGGGCACGACGAAACCGAACTCTACGTGATCGATTTTCCGGCGGCGGGACCGGAAATGAAATGGGTCGCGACCGTTCCTATCTCGGCCGAGGGCCAGGCGTTTTGCTTCGACCCGCACCAGACTGATATCCTCTACACGGTGCTCAAGCGCACCAATGAGATCATCGTCGGACGCGTGCGCCACCCCGGAGCGCGGCGAAGAGAGCAGGATTAGCTGATCAGATGCTTTTCTTGCGGGTCGGCGAGATCGACTCGTTGGATCGCCCGGTGACGTCGGCGCGCGGAAATGTGGTCTGTCCCCGCAGGCCTACAAGCTTAGCCTCGGCGTCTCCAAAGCGAAGTATGTAGGTGATCGCAGTGATGCCACACCGTCTGCCGGCCTCTAACAGCAACTTGCGGCCATAGCGCCGACCTCGCCATCAACCACGACGCCCTCACCCTCCAAATCTTCCAGGGCGATTGCGGCGGGAAACAGCAAGGTATGTCGTCTGCCTCTGTTCTTACACTGACAGCTATTGCAATGGCCGTAGGGAAATTTCTTCAACAACCTTGACCTAGATCAAGGCGAGAAGAGGGGGAGCGTGCGCTAATTACTGTGTAGCTGATGTTAAGACGACAATAACGCATATGAATCCGTCCGTGAGAATCACCGCCTGCTGTTTATTCTGCGTCCTCATCCTACTGGGCGGGCCATCCGAATCCCCTGCTCAGGCGACACTTGTTGCGGCATCAGCTCCGGCGAATGATGCGACCGCCGTGCTAACAGGACGCGCCGTTTACGAACAACACTGTGCTGCGTGCCACGGATCGAATGGCGGCGGCGACGGCCCGGCGGCGGTGTGGCTATACCCGAAGCCGCGCCGTTTTGATTCAGGACAGTTCAAGATCCGCTCCACTCCCGTCGGGTTCCTACCCACGGACGACGACTTGTTGCAAGTAGTCACTCGCGGCATGCCGGGTAGCTCGATGCCGAGCTTTACTTACTTGAGCGAACTCGAACGGCGTGAAGTGATTCAATACGTCAAACACCTGACCGCGCGCGTCGATCCGTCCGGCCATCGAGTCAATTATTTTGAAGAGGCCAAAGCAAAGGGACAGGTCGGCATTCCGGTCCAGGTGCCGCCAGAGCCGCCGGTGACGGTGCGGTCGTTGGCGCAAGGACAGGAGATTTACTCCAAACTGAATTGCTTCGTCTGTCACGGTTTGACAGGCGAGGGCACGGGTCCGGCGGCGCCGTTGCTCAAGGACATGTGGGGCCTTTCACTCCCGCCCCGCGATTTCAACACCGGCGCGTTTCGCGGCGGGCACACGGGCCGCGATCTGTATCTGCGCATCGCCACGGGACTCGCGGGCACGCCGATGCCGCCCTATGACGATTCCGCGGTTTCCCCCGAGCAACGCTGGGCGTTGGTGCACTATGTCCAGTCATTGCGCCGAAAGGATATCGAGATTAACGACATTCTCGCGCCGGGCGACGGCGTCATCCTCGCGCCCAAGCTTTCCCGACAGGTGCCGGCGGACCCCGCCGATCCGTTCTGGGAAACGTTGGATCCGGTGCGCGTGCCGCTGAATCCCCTCTGGCCGGAAACCAACTTGGTTCCGGCCGTAGCCGTAAGCGCGGTGCATGACGGCAACCGCGTGGCAATTCTGTGCACGTGGCGCGACCCGATCGCGAACGGCGCTCCGGTGCGGGTGCAGGATTTTCAGGATGCCGTCGCGCTGCAGTTTTCGCTGAACGGCACCACGCCCTTCATCGGGATGGGCGACAAGGACAATCCGGTGAACCTCTGGCAATGGAAAGCGGGCTGGCAGCAGGAACGCGGCGAGCCGCGGGCGGACGTGGACACCGTTTATGTGTCGATGCACTCCGACCTCTACTTCCAATCCGACGCACTCCACCGCACCGCCGAGGCGGCGGGCAATTTGCTCGCCCAACCGGCCCACGCCTCGCCCATCGAAGACGGCAACGCCCGCGGTTTCGGCACATTCGCCTCCCAGCCGGCGTCAGGGCAAAACGTGGTCGGTCGCGGCATCTGGCGCGACAGCCATTGGAGCGTCGTTTTCGTGCGCGAGTTGCAATCACCCGAGGCGGCCGATGTGCAGTTCGCCGTCGGCAAGGCGGTGCCAGTCGCCTTCGCCGTGTGGGACGGTCAGAACCGCGACCGCAACGGCCGCAAGGTGGTCAGCAACTGGCACCAACTTGTGCTTGAACCGTGAGCCGCCGCGCAACCGACATCCGAAACCTCTCATCTCTTACAGCACCATGACCACGGACTCCCTTTCCCGGCGCGACTTCATCCAGCGTAGCGGCTTGGCTGGCGCGGGCCTCGCCGCGGCCCAGATGCTGCCGCTGCGGTTCCTACAGGCGCAGACCACCGGGGCCGCGGCCAACCCGCTCGCGGTTTATCCGAATCGCGATTGGGAAAAACTTTACCGCGACCAATACGCCTACGACCACGCGTTCTCCTGGGTCTGCGCGCCGAACGACACGCATAATTGCCGGATCACCGCGCATGTCCGCAATGGCGTCATCGTCCGGCTCGGTGAGGAGTTCGACGTCGCGAGCTACTCCGATCTCTACGGCAACAGGGCGACCTCGAGTTGGGGCAACCGGCATTGCGCGAAGGGCTACACCTTCCATCGCATCCTTTACGGGCCGTATCGGCTCAAGCATCCCATCGTGCGTAAAGGCTGGAAGCGCTGGGCCGACGCGGGATTCCCCGAGCTGACGCGGGAGCTGAAGGCGCTCTACAAGTTCGATACGCGCGGCACGGACAAATTCGAGCGCATCACCTGGGAGCAGACGTTCGACTACATCGCGCGGGGAACGGTTGCGATCGCGAAACGTTACTCCGGCGACACCGGCGCAAAGCTGCTGCAAAAGCAGGGCTACGTGCCCGAGATGATCCAGGAGATGGGCGGCGCCGGCACGCGCACGATCAAGATGCGCGGCGGCATGGGGCTGCTCGGCGTCATGGGCAAATACGGCATGTATCGGCTATGCAACTCGCTCGCGCTGCTCGACGTTCATGTGCGCGGCGTGAAGCCGGCGGAGGCCAGGGCCGGCCGCATCTGGTCGAACTACACCTGGCACGGCGATCAGGCGCCCGGCCACCCGTGGGTGCATGGCCTGCAAAACAGCGAGTGCGACTTCAACGACCTGCGGTTCTCCAAGCTGATCATCATGAACGGCAAGAACCTCGTGGAAAACAAAATGGCCGACGCACACTGGTTCATCGAGTGCATGGA
>WBUO01000202.1 GCA_008933675.1 Dechloromonas sp. | reverse complement strand
TCTACCGGCTGGCGCTGACGCTGCCGCTGCTCGGCATCGCCGGCTGGCTGTTCGCCAGGAAACGGCAGAGTACGTGGTGGCCTTTCGTCTGGGGCTTCATCTATTTCGCGTTGTTTGCCTTCTTCGTCGAGCTGGTGCCCTACATTCCGAGCTATGGCGGCTGGGTGCGCTATGTCGTCGGTATCGTCATCACCGCGCTGGTCGGCCGGCAGGCGATCCTGGCGCTGAACCGCTACCTGGAACGGCAGAAGCAGGCCGAGACGCTGCCCGATGCCGAGCGTCGCCGTGATCTTTCCTACGACACCGCGCTGGCCCGGTTGGGCAAGAAAGTCTGTCCGGGTTGCGAACGGCCGGTCGATCTGGGCAATACTGCCATCGATTTCTGTCCGCATTGCGGCATCTGCCTGTTCGACCGCTGCCGCCAGTGCAATGAACGGAAGAGTGCCTTCGCCCGCTTCTGCCACGCCTGCGGTACAGCGGCAGGCAAGCCGGACGCCGGTTGATCCGGCGGCGGTTTACAGCAGTTCGGTATCGTCGTGCGCGTAGGCCGGCGCACAGCAGCACAGGATGTGCAGTGCGGCGTCGCCGGTGTTGGCGACACAGTGCGGTGTGCCGGGCAGGATGACGATGCTGTCGCCGGCGGCGATGGCGAACTGGCTGTCGCCCAGCGTCATCAGGCCGTTGCCGCGGGTGACGTGGTAAATCTCCTCGCTGCGCAGGTGGCGGTGCAGCAGTGTCGTCGTGCCGGGCGGCACGACGGCTTCGGCAAGGCTCTGGTTGCGCACGGCGTCCCGCCCGGGGTGCAGCAGTTCGCGGATTTCCGAGCCGTCCTTGGTGACATAGGCGGCGACCGCGTCGCGCGTACTGTGCAGGGCCATCGCCAAACTCAGGGTTTTTGTGCCTGGTACTCGGAAAAGATCGACAGCACCGGCTGGTCGACATGGCGGCGCGCCTGCTGGAAGCCAACTGCGCTCAGGGTTTCGATGACCCGGGCAGGTGGGGCGCAGGCGTCGATGCTGTCCCAGTAGTAACGCCAGAGCAGTGCCGTGTCCTCGCTGCTGCCGGAAAGGCGGGCGAGCACCGGGACGACGCCGCGCATGTAGGCACGCAGCAGGCCGCGACCGACACGGCCTTCCGGCGCCGTGATCTCGAGCAGGCAGAGACGGCCACCGGGTTTCAGCACACGATGGAATTCCCGGAAGGCGGCCGAGAGATCGCTGATGTGGCGCAGGGCATAGCCCATGCTGAGGAAATCGACACTGGCGTCGGGTAGCGGAATCGATTCGGCCCGCCCTTCGAGCAGGGTCACGCCTTCCGGCACGCGGGCGTTGGCCAGCATGCCGGCGCTCGGATCGACGCCGGTGACGAGCCTGGGGTCGCCGGTCAGGCGGGCGGCCTCGCAGGCGACAAGGCCGGTACCGACACCGATGTCGGCAACGCGCATACCTGCTTGCAGACCGGCCCGCTGCAGGGCCTGGCCGCGGTACCAGGGGCCGCTGCCAAAGGCAAGCAGGCGTTCGACACGGTCATAATCCTGAGCCGTCTTGTCGAAAATGCCGCGCAGGAAACCACGGCGTTCCTCTTCGCTGGCGTAGTAGTCGGTGAGTGGCGCGTGCGGGGCGCGGACGATTTCTTCTTGCCTGGGTGTCGGATTGCTCATTGTCGATAGGGTGGTGGGCGCCGATGCGCGATCGCGGAAAAAGGCTGCATTCTGCCGGAAAACGCTGATGACGCCGAGCTAAGTTTCCCTGATGAACGATGCGGCCCGGCCGAACAGTCGGCAAGACCGGCTGTCAGTTCAGTTCCGGATCGGCGATGAACTGGCTGCCGGCACGTCGTCCCTCAGCCAGCAGGTCATCAATGAAAGCCGGCTGGCGGTCGAGCTTGGATGGATAGTCGAGTTCCAGCTCCAGCGGAATGCGGCGCACCTTGACCGGCTTGAAATGTTCGGCCGGCAGCATGCCCTTGGCCAGCCAGCGGTTGGTCTGCTCGACGAAAAATACCTCCTGGGCGAGCGACAGGTTGCCGGCCAGTTCGTTGCGGCGATCAGTGATGTCGTGGCTGGTGCGCGGCTCGTCCTGGCGGTGCTCGGGGTTGATCTGGATGATCCAGATTTCGTCTGGTTTTGCCTCGCGTTCGATGTCGCCGGCGAGAAAGCCGCGTACCGGCGGGTTCTGTGAAAACAGGCCATCCCAGTACAGGCCGTCGCCCACCGGGACGGCACGGAAGAGTTCGGGAATGGCGGCCGAGGCCAGCAGTGCCTCGGGCGTGATGCGCAGACCAGCGGATGGGTGGTGGGAGTGGAAGACCGTGAATTCGCCGGAGCGTACTTCGACGGCGCCGATCAGCAGCTGCGGCGAAGTGTCCTTGATCAGTCCGGGCAGGGCGGCAAAATCGATGTGGCGGCGGATCAGCGTGGCCAGATAGTCCTGGCCGCTGGTCGGCAGCAGATACGGGCTTATTTCCGGCGGTGGGAAGAGGGTGGCGCTGCGTTGCAGCCAGACCAGAAAGCGGTTGCCCAGCGCGTCCGGCAACTCGCGTGCCGCCATCTCCTGCCAGAAGGCTTCGAGGCGGCGGGCGCCGTCCTCGGCATTGCCGGCAAGCAGGCCGTTCCAGGCCAGCGCGGCGCACAGGGCGCCGCCGGAGGTGCCGGAAAGGGCGATGAATCGATGGCGGGCGGGATCATGCAGGCGGAGCAGCGCCTGCAGTACGCCGGCGGTGAAGGCGGTGTGGCTGCCGCCACCCTGGCAGGCGATGGCGATGCTTTTCGGTTTTCCGGAAGAAGTTGAGGACATGGCGACTCCTGCTGGTATGAGGACAGGGCATTCTGCCATGGATGACGAACATCCATGACGTTGTCACGTCGCTTCGTCAGCGCAAAGGTGTCAGACGCCCGACGTGCCTGGCCAGCAGCTTGTAGATGTCGCGGTCGAAGGCGGGCCGCGGACTGTCGTGCAGCGCCTGCAGCTCGTCGTCGCTGCGCGCCGTGCCGAGATAGCGCCAGCCGTCGATCAGGTGCGCTTCCTCGCCCTCGCGGATCAGCGCCGGGCCGTGCACCGGCCAGGACACCAGCTTCAGCCGGGCGAGCCCGCCGACCAGGCGCATGGTGTGCTTGGCGTAGGGCTCGGCGCCGACGCAGGCGCCCTTGCAGCGCTTCACCTGGTAGCCGAAGCAGGGCTTGCCCAGCGTCGCCTGCTCCAGGCCGAGCAGGGCGTCGCACAGCCGGCACTCGGCGGCCAGCGCGCGCAGCACCTCGGTCGCTTCCTTGCGGCTCTTGAACAGGCCGTAGCAGGCGCTGCGGATGCCGAAATCGAGATCGTTCGCCAGGGCCAGTTGCGGGCGCAGCCAGCCTTCGCCCTCATCGACCAGCGTCCAGGTGCACACCTCGTCGTTGCGGCGCAGCAGGCGGTTGGCGGTCGGCTGCAGCTGCTTGACCAGGCTTGCCTCCTTGAGCAGGGCGCCGATCTCGCCGGCCGTCTCGATCCAGTCGATGCGCCGGACCTGCTGGGCCAGCGCCATCTCCTTGGCCGAACTGTGGTCGGCGGCAAAATGCGAGAGCACCCGCTGGCGCAGGTTCTTGGCCTTGCCGACATAGAGCGGCAGCGCGTTCTCGCCGTAGAACAGGTACACGCCATGGCCGTCCGGCAGCTCGTCGACGAAGCCCGGGTCGAGTTGCGGCGGCAGGCTCGGGCGGGCGTTCTGCGCCTGCAGCGCGCGGTCGATGGCGGTGCCGTCGAGCGCGGCGTGAATCTTCTGCCAGAACTGGTGGATCAGCTGGGCATCGGCCAGCGCACGGTGGCGGGCTTCGGCGGCCAGGCCATGGCGCTCGATCAGCGAATCGAGGTTGTGCCGCTTGTGTTCAGGGAACAGGGCGCGCGACAGCTTGACGGTGCAGACGACCGGCGCCCGGAAGTCGATGCCGAGGCGCTTGAACTCGTTCTTCAGGAAGCTGTAGTCGAAGCGCGCGTTGTGCGCGATGAACAGCCGGCCCTCCAGGCGGCGCCGGGTCTCCGCCGCCACCGCCGCGAACGGCGGCGCGTCGGCCACCATGGCGTTGCTGATGCCGGTCAGCTGTTCGATGAAGGGCGGAATGCGCACGCCGGGATTGACCAGTTGCTGCCATTCGCGCACGGCGCCGTCGGCGTCGACTTCGATGATGCCGATTTCGGTGATGCGGTCGACGGTGGCCGTGGCACCGGTGGTTTCCAGGTCGACGAAGGCTAGGGGACGCATGGCCGGAATTTTCTCACGCCCGGCCGTTCTGGCGACCGGGAAAGGGCCAGGCAGTGAATCTGCCAGCTGTGCTACGATGCCGCCCGTTGGTGCTCGCGGCGGTGTTCTGCCGTCGCGGTTAAACGGGAAGCTGGAGGAAATCGTCAACAGGCGTTTCCAACCAGCGCTGCCCCCGCAACGGTAAGTGGACGGACGCTTGCGTCCCGCTTTCATCTCTTGTGCCACTGGCGATTCAGGTCGTCGGGAAGGCGATGAAGGTTGCATCCACCAGCCCGGATACCGGCCAACAGGGTGGGACGGCTCATGGCCGGACCGTAAGGCCCGGTGTCGACGGGGAAGTCGGCCGGGGCGTTCTGAATGAAAGTTTTCCCATGTTCTCCATCGTTTCTCCCATTGCGGCCATCGGCCGCCGGCATGCCTGCGTCCTGGGCGCTGCCTTTCTGTGCATTTCCGGTGGCGCCTTGGCGCATGGCAATCACACGCACGGCCACGGTACGGCCAAGGTGCTTGTCGAGGGGCAGGTGCTGAGCGTCAGCATGAATGTGCCCCTCGAAAGCTATCTCGGCTACGACTATCCACCGCGCAACGAAGCCCAGCAGAAGACCTGGGCCGATTTCCGGGCGCGCCTGGCCGAGCCGCTGCGCTTCGTCGAGCCACCTGCCGATGCCCAATGCACGGTCAGCCGTGCGGCGACCGTACCGGATCTCGTGTCGACGGAAGCCCATGCCGACATCGATAACCTGATCCTCGAGATCAGCTTCAACTGCAGCCGTCCGGAGGCGTTGAAGTCAGTCGGCTTCTCCGCCTTCCGCGAGCACCCGGGACTCAAGCAGTTGCGCGTGCAGTTGCAGAACGGTGCGGCGCGCAAGACGCTGACCGTGCGGCCGCGTTTCCCGGCCGTGATGTTCTGAGGGGCGCGCCATGCTCGAAGCGACCTTCCTGCAGCTCGGCCAATGGCTGCTGACCCCCATTCTCTGGCTGCTCGCCGCGGCGCTGCTCTACGCGCTGTGGATGAGCGGCGCCGTGCTGATGGAAGCCTGGCAGCGCCGGCAGCCCGGCTTTCGTTGCCTGGGCGCGGTCGATCATCTCGACATGGACGAGATCGAGCTGCTCGCCCTGCGCCGCATCGAGCCGCTGCGCCTGTTGAGCCGGGTGACGCCGATGCTCGGCCTGATCGCCACGATGATCCCGCTCGGCCCGGCCCTGCAGGGAGTCGCCAACGGCCGCGGCAACGCGGCGCTGGCGGTGTTCAGCGATGCCTTCGCCGGCGTCGTGCTGGCCCTGATGGCAGCTTCCATCGGCCTGGTCCTCTACTCGCTGCGCCGCCGCTGGCTGCTCGCCGAACTGCTGGCCATCCGCAAGGAGCGGACATGAGCCTCAAGCACTTCAGCATTTTCGAGGAGGACGATGGCGATCCGATGCTGTCCTCGATCAATCTGGTGGATGTCTTCCTGGTGCTGGTTGTCGCGCTGATGGCGGCGGTCAACCTGTCGTCGGCCGGCCAGGCCGGCACGCCCATCGAGCTTACCGTGCCGGAGAACGGCCAGGAAATCCGCTACCAGGGCACCGGCAATCAGGGCGAAGGCGAGGGCGTGCGCGCCGGCGTCGCCTATCGCCTGCGCGACGGCAGCATCATCTACGTTCCCGAAGCCGAAGCTGCGGCCAAGCCATGAGCTGGCGCCGCCTGTTCGGCGGGCTGCTGCTCGCCGTGCTGAACTGTGCTCCGGCACAGGCAAAAGAACTGCTGTGGGTGACCGGCGACGTCACGCCGGCGGCGCGCACGGCGCTGGTCGAGCGTCTGGCCGCCGCCGACGGCTGGATCTTCCAGCATCGCGATCATGACCTCGGGCTGCCCGCCGGCGAGCGGCCGGCAGCCCGTCGGCAGCTTGCCCGGGCGGTCGCCGCTGCCGACATGGTCTGGGTCGATGCGCCACATGCCACCGTCGAAGCGCTGCTCGCCGACCTGCTCGGTAGCGCGACCAAGGCCCGCCACGTCGTCTGGATCGGGCCGGAAAGCGCAGCGGGCGGCGATCTGCTGGCCGATTACCTGCGCTATGGTGGTGAAGCCAATACCCGCCAGGCACTGACGCTGGCCGCCCGCCGGCTGGCCGGGCAGGCGGAAACGGTGGCACGGACCGGCCTGCCGCCGCCGCGTGCCTGGCCACGGCAGGGGCTGTACCACCCGGATGCTCCGGACTTCTTTGCCGATGTCGAGGCCCTGCAGCGGTGGCGGCCGACCGACCGGCCGGCGGTGGCGCTGCTCGTCCATCGCCATCACTTCATCAATGGTGAGACCGCCTGGCTCGACGACTGGCTGCGCCGCTTCGCCGCCCGCGGCCTGTTCGCCTACGCCGTGTTCGGCCAGCAGCTCGATGCCCGCGGCCTGCGCGAACTGCTGGTGGCCAAGGGTGAGCGCCGTGCCAGCGGGCCGGAAAAGGCACATCCCGACGTGCTGGTGCTGCACCAGCTGGCCTCGAAGGGCGGCGAACTGCAGGCATTGTTCGCCCGATGGCAGGTGCCGGTGCTCTCCGCGCTGCCCTACCGGCACGGCGATACCGCCGCCTGGCAGGCCGACCCGACCGGCCTGCGCCTGGCCGATACGCCGTTCTATCTGTTCCAGCCGGAAGCGGCCGGCGCCATCGATCCGCTGATTGTCGCCACCCATCCCGGCGAACGCCGACCGGCCGAGCTGATTCCGCGCCAGGCCGAAGCGGTCATCGCCAAGGCGGCGCGCCTGATCGCGCTGCAGCGCAAGGCGAATGCCGACAAGCGGCTGGTGGCGATGGTCTACAACTACCCGGCCGGCGGCAGCAATTTCGGCGCCTCCTTCCTCAACGTGCCGCGCAGTCTGGAAAACGTCAGCGCCGCGCTGGTCCATGCTGGCTACCGCACGCAGTCGCTTCCTGAAGACGGCTGGGTGGCCAACCTGCAGCCGCTGTTGCGTGCCTATTACAGCGGCGCCGACCTGCGCGCGCTGCTCGCCGACGGTTACGCCGCCGCCTTGCCGCTACGCGACTACAAGGCCTGGTGGAATGCCCAGCCGGCGCCGGTGCGCCAGCGCATCGCGGCGCACTGGGGCGAGCCGGAAAAGAGCCGTTACGTGGTCGACTGGCAGGGCGAGCCGGTGTTCGTCATTCCCCGGCTGCAACTGGGCAACGTCGCCGTACTACCGCAACCGCCGCGCGAGGAAACCCTGCATCGCGGCCAGAACCCCTTCTCGCACAAGAGCGGCCAGCCGCTGTCGCACCACTACCTGGCGGTCTACCTGTGGGCACGCCAGGCCGATGCGCTGCTCCACTTCGGCACGCACGGCACGCAGGAGTGGGCCGGCGGCAAGGCGCGCGGCCTCGATGTGCAGGACGACGCGCTGCTGCCGCTCGGCGATGTGCCGGTGATCTACCCCTACAT
>WBUO01000201.1 GCA_008933675.1 Dechloromonas sp. | reverse complement strand
CACCTGCCACGGGCCGACCATCTGGTCGCGGGCGGTCATGCCGCCGACCGAGCGGTCGCCAATGGAGATCAGGAAGGTCTTGTCGGCGATGGTCGGCAGACGCATCAGGCGATAGGCGGCATCCTTGAGTTCGATGGAAACCGCGTCGAACGGCACGAACGTGGACGGCTGGCTGGTGACGTCGCGGGTCATGCGCGGGGGCTTGCCGAGCAGCGCTTCCATTTCCATGTCGACCGGATTGACGCCGAAGTGGGCGTCGGTGACGGTCAGGTGGCCGTCGCCGGTGGCTTCGCCGACCACGGCAAACGGGCAGCGCTCGCGCTCGCACATGGCCTGGAATTCGCCGATACGGTTCGGCGGAATGGCCAGCACGTAGCGTTCCTGCGACTCGTTGGACCAGATTTCGGCCGGCGACATGCCCGGTTCCAGGGTCGGCACCTTGCGCAGGTCGAACTTGGCGCCAACGCCGCCCGAATGGGCGAGTTCCGGCAGGGCGTTGGAAACGCCGCCGGCACCGACGTCATGCACGGAGAGAATCGGGTTGTCCTTGCCCATCTGCCAGCAGCGGTCGATGACTTCCTGCGCACGGCGCTGGATTTCCGGGTTGCCGCGCTGCACGGAAGCGAAGTCGAGGTCTTCGGCATTGACGCCGGCGGTCATCGACGAGGCGGCACCGCCGCCCAGGCCGATCAGCATGCCGGGGCCGCCGAGTTGCACGAACAGCGTGCCGACCGGGAAAGTTTCTTCCTTGAACGACTGCTCGGCCTGGATGCTGCCCAGGCCGCCGGCGATCATGATCGGCTTGTGGTAACCGCGCACGGTACCGGCCACGTCCTGCTCGTAGGTGCGGAAGTAGCCGGTGAGGTTCGGGCGGCCGAATTCGTTATTGAAGGCGGCAGCACCGATCGGGCCTTCGAGCATGATATCGAGGGCCGAGGCAATGCGCGACGGGCGGCCGTAGGCCTTTTCCCAGGGCTGCGGTGCATCCGGCAGGTTCAGGTTGGAGACCGAGAAACCACAGAGGCCGGCCTTCGGCTTGGAACCCTTGCCGGTCGCACCCTCGTCGCGGATTTCGCCACCGCTACCGGTGGAAGCACCGGGGAACGGGGAAATCGCGGTCGGGTGGTTGTGCGTCTCGACCTTGGTCAGGATGTGGGTCAGCTCTTCCTTGTAGCTGTAGCCGCGGTCGGCATCCGGGTAGAAACGGTTGATTGTCGCGCCTTCGATGATCGAGGCGTTGTCGGCATAGGCCATGACCGTGCCTTGCGGGTTGGCCTGGTGCGTTTCGCGGATCATGCCGAACAGCGTCTTGTCCTTCTTCTCGCCGTCGATGACCCAAGAGGCGTTGAAGATCTTGTGGCGGCAGTGTTCGGAGTTGGCTTGGGCGAACATCATCAGTTCGACGTCGGTCGGATTGCGGCCGGCCTTGGTGAAGATGTCGAGCAGGTAATCGACTTCGTCGTCGGACAGCGCCAGGCCCAGCGTGCCGTTGGCTTCGACCAGCGCAGCCTTGCCGCCGGCCAGCACGTCGACAGTCGACAGCGGCTTCGGCTCGAAATGGCGGAACAGTTCGCCGGCGTCGGCGAACCCGGCGAGCACCGATTCGGTCATGCGGTCGTGCAGCAGGCCGGCGACGAGCTTCTTCTCGTCAGCGGTCAACGCCCGGTTTTGCTTCAAAACCACATGGAAGGCAACGACGCGCTCGATACGCTCGATGGCCGGTTCCAGATCGCAGTTGAAGGCAATGTCGGTGGCCTTGGACGACCACGGCGAGATGGTGCCGATGCGCGGCGCCACCAGGAACAGCTCACCCTTGTCCTCACCGGCCGGCACTTCTTCCAGCAGCTTGGCCAGCTTGGCGCGCTCGTCGGCGGACAGCGCGCGCTTCTGCGCGATCACGTGCCAGTAGTCGGCCGTAACCGATTCGATGTCCGATACCGCCGCCGTCAGGCGGGCGAGCAGGCGTTGCAGGCGGAAAGCGGAAAAGGCGGCGTCGCCCTTGAGGCAAAGAATGTCGGCCATGGGGAGTGAGGTCTGGTTAGGCGGAGAGGCGGGCATTATAACCGGGGCGGCAGAGTCTTCCTGTGCGCTATCTGCGGCATTCGGATTTCACGTAGCGTCCCGCCATTTCGGAAAATGACAATTACCGGAAGCACGTCGAATCAGCTACCGCTGCCTCTCCCACTGGCGGAAGTGCCCCACCAGCTGCGCCAGGCGTAGTTTCACGGGCATGCCCGCCGGGGCGATTAGAATACCGCGATGCCGAGCCTCCGCATCCCCGGACAGCAACGGGCCTTTTACCTCGCCCTGCTGGCCTCCTGCACACTGCACCTGTCGTTCCTGTTTATTGCCGAACGGGAGCACCCGGCCGGCGGCGAACGGCCTCCGTCGCGCCTGGAGGCACGGCTACCGCCACGCGTGGCCACCGCCGAACCCGCCCCATCAGGCGCGGCACCACCGCCGGCTGCCGCCGGGCCGGCCAAAGCCGGCTCCCGGTCACGCATTCTCAGCACCGCGAAATCGCCGGTACCAACCTGGAGTGCCGCAGAAAAAGCCGAGATGGACAGTTTTCTCGACGAACTGGAGAAGGCACCCAAACCGACCCTGGCCCAGCGTTCGCTGGCCATGGCGCGCGAGCAGCAACGGGCGATGGCAGCACGCGAGGAAGCCGCGGAAGCGCTGCTCGAACTCCGTCCGAACGCCCCGCCGGTCAGCCCCTTCAGCCTTGATGCCTACCTTGACGGAATGGTGCGCCGGATGAACCGCAGCGCCGCCTACGTCCAGCGTGCCGCACGCAACCCCGGACTGCGGCCGGCAGCCGTTCAGTTCAGGCTGAATCCCGACGGTTCGCTGAAAAGCTTCGTCGTCCTCAATGCCGGCGATCAGGCGGAAGAGATCGCTTTCATCAAGGCCGTTGTCGAGCGCTCGATCCCCTTCTCGCCCTTCCCTCCCGACATCGATCGGGCGGCCAGATCGCTCGGCATCACGATCTGTATCCGGCCGGGCAGCAGCGGCGAGGACGGTATCGGCTTCACGCGGATGAGCGGCGGCCGTTGCAGCTGAAGGGGACCCGTCACCGCGGTCGCTCAACTGAATACCGCCGCCCGTATCCCGGGCGAACCCGGCTTCCATGAAACAGCCATCTACTGCCGGCAGCCAGGAAGACTGAAGGACGAACTACCGCAAGCACCAGCGCACTGTCGTCTTTCCAACGTCGCATTGACGACAATCGCGCCCGCGGGGCGCCGAAACGCACTCCAGCAGCAGGCCTTTGTTTCGGCATGACTATTGCTTAAGTTATAGAGCGAAAAACATGACAGCGCCGTGCCGACAAGCTTGCCGGATGCCGGCGTCAGAGGAGACGGCTTCATGGCAATCTACAAGGGCATCGAGATCGACGAATCGCTGGCCGGCATCATCCGCCACATGCAGGGGGTCGAGGATTATCGCGAAGGGCTCGGCAACCTGCAGGGGGCTTGGGACATCCTTAGCCTGCTCGGCCAGCTGACCGGTTCGGCCACCGAGATGTCGAAAACGCGCGAAGCCTTCCAGCGCCTGACCGGCGACCTGCTCAACCATCTCGGCCAGGAGACGCGGCGCAAGGCAGTTGCCGATCTGCGCGCCAAGACGCAAAGCAGCATCGACATCCTGGTCCGCAACCTGTTCGAGCGCACGGCCGACATCGGCTTTCTCTCCGCCGACGACGACATTCGCGAATTCCTGCTCGGCAGCGGCCCTCGCGACCTCATGGAAAACCGTTTCCGCGAATATGTCGCCAAGTACTCGGTTTATTCCGACATCGTGCTGTTTGCCGCCGATGGCCGGATCGCCGCCCGCCTCAGCCAGCATCCGGCAACCGACAGCCAGCATCCGCTGCTCGCCGAGGCGCGCTCCACCACCGCGGCCTATGTCGAGTATTTCGGTCAGGCCGATTTCCTGCCGGCCGGTCAGCACCTGCTCTACGCCTACCGGGTGACGGATGGCGACGGCGGATTTCTCGGCGTGCTGGCCCTGAACTTTCGCCTCGACGATGAAATGGCGGGGGTCTTCGGCAAACAGATCGGCGACGGCGACTTCACGCTGCTCGCCACGCTCGACGCCGACGGTCGCGTCGTGGCCAGCTCCTCGTCCATCCAGCTGCCGGTCGGCACCCGCCTCGAACAGTGCCGCAAGCCGACGAACGGCGCCCTGCTCCATCTCGCCGGCCGGCAATATCTGGCGGTCAGCTGTCCAGCCCACAGCTATCAGGGCTATCCCGGTCCGGGCTGGCTGGGCCTCGGCCTGGTACCCATCGAATTCGCCTTTGCGCACAACGACAGCGCTCTGCTCAGCAACGTCGACGGCAATGCCCTGGCCGCCGTGACACAGCATCCGACACTCTTCTCCGAAGCGCTGCGGCGCATTCCCGAGCAGGCGGAGGCGATTCAGGAAGACCTCAACCGCTCCGTCTGGAATGGCTCCGTCCGCCAGGTCGACAACGGGCAGACCAGCAACGCATTCGCCAAGACGCTGCTCTGGGAAATTGCCGATACCGGACGCAAGACCCAGGCGGTCTTCGAGCAGTCGATCGGCAACCTGCACGAAACCGTGGTTGCCGCCCTGCTCCAGAACGCCGTCTCGCGTGCCAGCTTCGCCATCGACGTGATGGATCGCAACCTGTACGAACGGGCCAACGACTGTCGCTGGTGGGCCCTCAACGCAACCTTCCGCCGCGTACTGTCCGGATCGTCGCCCGATACCGACGAACGCGCACGCTGCACCGGAATCCTGCGTTACATCAACGGCCTGTACACGGTATACGACAACCTGATCCTGTTCGGCGCCCAAGGCCAGGTCATCGCCGTTTCCAACCCGGAAGCCGGAGCTCTGGTCGGTGGACATCTCAATGAGGAATGGGTCGGCCGCTGCCTGGCCCTGAACTCCACCCAGGGCTACGTCTTTTCCCCGTTCGCGCCCAGCCCGCTCTACGGCAATCGCCCCACCTACGTCTACAGCGCCGCCGTACGCGCGCCTGACGACAGCCACGTGGTCGGCGGCATCGCCATCGTCTTCGACGGACTGCCGCAGATATCAGCCATGCTCAACGATGCACTGCCGCACGACGCCAACGGCCAGCCGGCGAAGGAGAGCATGGCGCTCTTCCTCCAGCGCGACGGCAAGGTGCTGGCCAGTACCGACGAACGCTACCCGGCTGGCGGCAATTTCCCGCTGAGCGGCGTGCAGAGTCATCTGCAGCATGGCGAATTCAGTGCCGATATCGTCCTTCTTGACGGCAGCTATTACGCACTGGGCGCCGCCATGTCTGCCGGCTACCGCGAATACAAGACCAGTGACGGCCAGATCGACGAAGTGCTCGCCGTGATCCTCCTGCCACTGGGCCAGGCCACCGGCAGTCAGATCAGCGAACGGCGTTCCGGCTCCATCGCGGCCAGCGGCCGCAGTCGCCGGGTCGGTAGCGGCAACGACGTGGTCGAGATCGCCACTTTCTACGTTGGTGGCCAATGGCTGGGCCTTCCGGCCGGCGACGTGGTCGAGGCGACCGGCACCGACGGCATGACGCCCATCCTCGGTGGCAACAACGACCTGGTTGCCGGCGTCAAGATGTACCACGGCAAGCTGATCGCCATCCTCTACCTGCAGCGTCTGCTGACGCCTGGCGCACCGATTCCGGAAAAGGCGCGCCAGATCGTCGTCGTCCGCACCCGCAACAAGACCTGCATGGGCCTGCTGGTGGACGAACTGGGCGAAATCCCCGAGGTGGCGCGCGAGGAGATCCAGTCGATCAGCCACGTTGCCTACAACAGCGACACGCTGACCATCGGCGTCGTCGATGGCATGCGGCGCGCCGGCGACCGCCAGGGCATGCTCTCCGTGCTCGCCCCGGAGCGCTTTTGTCATCGCATCAACTGTCGCTGCCCGCCCGAATCGGACGGTACTCTGGTTGCCCTGGGGGATCTTTCCTGAGCAAAAAATACAGGTATGGTGATGTCGCCGTGCCTTGCACATTCCCCATCTTCGCGACCGATCCGCGGAGCGCTGATCCTCCGAAAGGAAAGCCATGCCTGGAGTGGGGAATTTCATTCTCGCCAGCTTGAGTGTCATCGAGCACGCGCAGCTGCTGAATGACCTCGAACACGTTGCCCTGCAGGCGGGCGATGTCTTGCAGAATGCCGGTGAATTGCAGTACAGCATCTATTTTCCGACCAGCTGCATCATTTCGCTGCTTTCCACCACCTGCGACGGCGAATCAACTGAACTGGCCATGGTCGGCAACGAGGGCCTGGGCGGGATTTCCCCGGTACTAGGCGACCCCGTCGCCCACCACCAGCTGGTCGTCCAGAGCGCCGGCCACGCCTATCGACTGGAGGCCGGGATCATGCAATGGGAACTGGCCCAAGGCGGTCGTCTGCAGAACCTTGCTTTGCGCTACGCCAGTGCGCTGCTGGCGCAGATCGGGCAGAACCTCATCTGTGCCAATCATCACACAATGGAACAGCGGTTGTGCCGCTGGCTGCTGCTTTGCCAGGATCGGCAACCCGACAGGGTGATCAGCATGACCCAGGATCGCCTCGCGGGACTGCTTGGTGTCCGCCGTGAAATGGTCGCCATCGGAGCCGGCCGCCTGCAGGCGGCCGGATTGATCGCCTACCACCGCGGCAAGATTCGTCTCGTCGACCGTGCTGCTCTCGAAGCAGCGGCCTGCGAGTGTCACACGATCATCACCGCCGAATATGCCCGCTATTCCCGGGGCGCCACGGAGAACAACCCACTCAGCCACTTTCGTTCGCACCGGGCAAGCCTGCGCCAAAGCGCCCTGGCCCGCTGGCGCGAACTGCCCGTGGTTGCGGAAGACCCGGCCGAAAGCGCCCATATGCGCCACGAACTGGAAATCAGCAAGATCGAACTGGAAATCAGCAACGAAGCGCTGCACGAGGCGATTGCCGTCGCCGAGACGCTAAGCGAGCGCTATGCCGACATTTATGATTTTGCGCCCGTCGCCTACTTCACGCTTGATGCAGCCTGCGGCATTCTCGATCTCAATCTGGCCGGCGCCATTTTGCTCGGGCTGAAACGCTCGCAAAAAAGTCGGCAAGGCTTTGCCAGTTACCTGGCCAAGGAGAGCAGGGAAAGTTTTCGCCGCTTCGTCTCCCTGGTAGTGCACGAAAAGACGCGCCAAGGCTGCGAGATCGTGTTGGCCGCCACGCCGATGCGACAGGCTGCGACCGTCAGAATCGAAGCGGTACCGGACGAGGACGGCAAGGAATGCCGCATGGTAGTGCTGGACATCACCGAGCAGCGAGCCCTGCTGCAAGCGCTGGAGCATTCGGAAATACGCCTCCGCCGCTTCATCGAAACCCTGCCTGGCGGCCAGGGCCTAGCCAACCGCCCACCAGAAAAAGCCCGCTGAACGGGACCTCGTCCGGCCAGGAAGAATGAAACCACTCCCCGGCCATCGGATAGATCAGGCAACAAGCGTTTTGGGACGAAGTTCCTTGGTGTGCTTTTCGAAACTCAGGACCTGGTTCTCGGCTTCTTCTGCCGTTACGGCATAGAGTTCCTGAATCTGGCCGACCAGCAGTTCGCGCTTGCTGTCGATCTGCGTCAATCCGGCATTGTTGATCTTGCCCCAGCGCGACTTGATCTTGCCACCGACCGACTTCCAGGCTTCCGCGTCAATATCCCAGCTCATATCCAGCTCCTTTTATCCGGTGCCCGGCGAAATTACCCTGCACCCACCCAAG
>WBUO01000200.1 GCA_008933675.1 Dechloromonas sp. | reverse complement strand
GGCAGCTGGCTCTGGGTCGAGGACCGGGGGTGCATCATCGAGCACCGGACAGACGGTTCGCCGGCGATCACCGCCGGCGTGCTGACCGACATCAGCGCCCGGCGCCGGGAGCGGCTGCAGATCGAATCGGAACGCAGCCGGCTGAGCGCCCTGCTCAGGACCCTGCCCGACATGGTCTGGCTGAAGGACGCCAATGGCGTCTATCTCGAATGCAACCCGCTCGCCGCCCGGCTGTTCGGGCTACCGCCGGAAGCCATCATCGGTCGCCACGACCATGACTTGCTGCCGGCTGAAGTTGCCGACACGCTGCGCCGGCACGATCAGCTCACCGCCGAGCGCGGCGAGACGCAACGGATCGAGGAGACCCTGCGCTTCCCGGACGGCCACGAGGAACGCCTGGAAACCCTGAAAACGCCCGTCTACACGAACGACGGCCACTTGCTCGGGGTGCTCGGCATTGCCCACGACATCACCGAACGGGAAAGCAACCGCGAACGCATCGCCGCCCAGAACCGTGCCTTGCGTCTGATGAACGGCATCGCCCAGGCACTCGTCCGGCATGCCGACGAAGCCGCCATGCTCGACGAAATCTGCCATCTGCTGGTCGATGTCGGCGGTTACCGCATGAGCTGGATCGCCCAGGCGAACGACGATGCCGAACGGAGCATCGAGCCCCTGGCTGAAGCCGGTTTCGTCGCCGGCTATCTGGCCGACCTCGAGCTCAGCTGGGCCGCCGGGCCGGCCGGCAACGGGCCGACCGGCTGTGCCATCCGGGACGGCGTACCGAGCATCGTCCAGGACATCGCGCACGACCCGCGTTTCGCCCCGTGGCGCGCCAAAGCCGTCGAGCTCGGCTATCGCTCCTCGATAGCCCTGCCGCTGCGCATCGACGGCCGTGTCATTGGCAGCTTCAATCTCTATGCCTCGGCCGCCAACGCCTTCACTGACGAGGAACTGGCACTGCTCACCAACCTCGGCGACGAACTCGGCCTCGGCATGGCCATGCAGCGGTCGCGCCAGGCCTTGCTGAGCAGCGAGTCGAGCCTGCGTCAGGCGCAACATCTGGCCAGCCTCGGCCATTACGATTTCGACCCGCTGGCCGATCACTGGAACTGCTCGCCGGAACTGGCCGCCATCTTCGGCATCGCCGACGACTATCCACATACGGCGGCCGGCTGGCTGGCGCTGATCCATCCCGAGGATCGCGAGCGCATGGCCCGCCACCTGCACGACGAGGTACTCGGCCGGATGCGCCCCTTCGATCAGCAATACCGCATCATGCGGCACCACGACGGCGCGGTGGTCTGGGTACACGGCACCGGTGAATTGCAGATCGACGCGCAAGGCGTGGTTACACGGATGTTCGGCACAATCCAGGACATCAGCAGCTACGTCCGCCTCGAGCAGGAACTGCTGAAGAACGAGGCCTCGCTGCGCGACGCCCAGGCCATCGCCCACATGGGCAGCTGGACGCTGGACATCGTCAGCGGCGCACTCGACTGGAGCGACGAGGTTTACCGGATATTCGGCCAGCAGCGCGGCGCACCGCAAACACTGTCGCGCTTTACCGACAGCATTCATCCGGACGACCGCGAGCGGGTCCTGGCAGCATGGGAAGCCGCCCTGCACGGGGCCGTCTACGACTGCACCCATCGCATCCTGGTCGACGGCCAGGTACGCTGGGTACGCGAACGCGCCCAGATCCGCGTCTCGGCTGCCGGCGAAGCCATCAGCGCCGTCGGCTCCGTGCAGGACATCACGGAGCAGCGCAATGTCGAGGACTCGCTGCGCAAACTGTCGCTGGCCATCGAACAGACCCCGCACAACGTCATCGTCACCAACACCCGGCAGGAAATCGAATACGTCAACGAAGCCTTCGTCCGCAATACCGGCTACACGCGTGCCGAAGCCATCGGCCGCACGCCGTCCCTGCTCCAGTCGGGCCAGACGCCGAAGGCCACCTATGCCGCTCTGCATGCCGCACTGGACAGAGGCGAGGTATGGCGTGGCGAATTCGTCAATCGCCGGCGCGATGGGTCACTCTTCGAGGCCTTCGCCATCATCTCGCCGGTGCGCCAGCCGGACGGCCGGGTCACCCATTTCCTGTCGATCGAGGAAGACATCAGCGAAAAGAAGCGGATCCAGGCCGAACTCGACCGCCACCGGCAGCATCTCGAAACCCTGGTCACCGAACGTACCATCCAGCTGCGCCAGGCCAGCGAACAGGCCGAGGCCGCCAGCCGGGCAAAGAGCGCCTTCCTGGCCAACATGAGCCACGAAATCCGCACCCCGATGAACGCCATCGTCGGCCTGACCCATCTCGCGCTGCGCGACCCGGGACTGACCCCCGCCCTGAGCAAACGCCTGACCAAGGTGGACATGGCTACCCGCCACCTGCTGTCGATCATCAACGACATCCTCGACATCTCGAAGATCGAGGCCGGCAAACTGCTGCTGGAAGACAGCGACTTCTCCGTCGACCGGCTCGTTGCCAGTGCCCGCGATCTGGTCGCCGAACGGGCTGCGGCCAAGGAACTGCCACTCATCTGCCAGATCGACCCGGCGCTGCCGGCCCGTCTGCGCGGCGATCCGCTGCGCATCCAGCAGATTCTGGTGAACTTCCTGTCCAACGCGGTGAAGTTCACCGAGCGCGGCAGCATCGTCATCGCCCTGCGCCTGCTGGCCAGCGACAACGGTAGCTACCACGTACGTTTCGAGGTCCGCGACAGCGGCATCGGCATCCCGCCCGACATTCAGGCGCGGCTGTTCACACCCTTCGAACAGGCCGACACATCGACCACCCGGCGCTACGGCGGCACCGGTCTGGGGCTGGCCATCAGCGCCCGTCTGGCCCATGCCATGGGGGGCGACATCGATGTCGACAGCCAGCCGGGCAAGGGCGCCACCTTCTGGTTCTCCGCCCGCCTGGGGGCCGCCCACGACAACGAGACAGCGCTTCCTGCCGGCACCGCCAATCCACCGGCGAGCTTTTCGGCAAGCACGCGCATCCTGCTGGCAGAAGACAATCCGATCAACGAAGAGGTGGCCAGCGCCCTGCTCCAGTCGGCCGGTCTCAGTGTCGATGTGGCCGGCGACGGTGCCGCTGCCGTGGCGCTGGCCGAAAGGCAGGTGTACGACCTGGTGCTGATGGACATGCAGATGCCGGTGATGGACGGACTGACGGCGACGCGCCGCATTCGCCGCCTGCCCGGCTGGGCCGGCGTGCCCATCCTGGCAATGACCGCCAACGCCTTTGCCGAGGACCGCAACGCCTGTCTGGCCGCCGGCATGAACGACCATGTCGCCAAACCGGTCAATCCCGACCACCTGTTCGCCACCCTGGCCCGCTGGCTGCCGCAGGCGATACCAGCCGCCCCCACTCTGCCGACCACCGTACTCGACGACCAGGCCTTCGCGGCAAGCCTGGCGACGGTTTCCGGCCTCAACGCCGACCTTGGCCTGCACGCCGTCCGTGGCCGCGTCGCCAGCTATCGCCGGCTGCTCGGCAGGTTTATCGACAGCCACGGCGACGATACTGCGGCAATTCGCCAATGCCTGCTCAAGGGCGAGCGCGAGGAAGCCCGTCGTCTGGCCCATTCGCTCAAAGGTGCGGCGGCCACGCTCGGCGCCACGGCAGTCCAGGCGGCGGCGGCGGCCAGCGAAGCGGCAATCCGCGCAGAAGCCGGCCTGGCTACCGTCGAGCCGCTGCTGGACGAGTTGGCCACCCTCTACGACGATCTCGGCAAATGCCTGCGCCCGCTTCTCGCGGCACCGGAAACAGCACCATGCAGCGCCGCGCCGCCGCCGGCACCCGGCGCTTTCGACGAACTGCGCCGCCTGCTCGAAGAGGGCGAAGTCCATGTCCAGGAATTGCTGCACCTGCAGGAACCGCTACTGCGCAGCGCCCTGGGCAGCGCTTATCCCGCCTTCGCCAGGCTGATCGAGAATTTCGACTTCGAAGCCGCGCGGGTTCTGCTCGACGCCAGCTTCCCGCCAGGCACGCCATGACCCCGACAGCGCCGGCCGGCACCGCCGCTCCTTCCTCCGGCAACAGGCCAGCCGGCAGGGCACGCCTGTTGCTGGTCGATGACGACGCGCTCAACCGCGAGATCGCACTCGATCAGCTGGACTGCCTGGGACTGACCGCAGATATCGCCGAAAACGGACAACAGGCTGTCGAGATGGCCGTGGCAACAGCCTATGACCTGATTCTGATGGATCTGCACATGCCCGTGATGGATGGACTGGAAGCGACCCGCCGCATCCTGGCCCTGCCGGGCAGAAGGATGACCCCCATCGTGGCGATGACGGCCAATGCCCTTGCCGATTGCCGCGAAACCTGCCTGGCGTCCGGCATGGTCGATTACCTGAGCAAGCCGGTCGATCTGTTACTGCTGCTGCGCACCCTGGCACGCTGGTTGCCCGTCGATCGAGGCGGCGAAGCGGTGGCGGTCGAGGCCGATGCAATGCGCACCGATCCGTTGACCAGACTGGCGGCGCTTCCCGGCTTCGATATCGCGCTCGGCATGTCGGCCATCGGCGGACGGGCCGACAAGTACGCGATCCTGTTGCGCAAGTACCGGGAGGTGCATGGCGCCAGCGTCGACGCGATACGTGCCGCCCTCGCCGCCAACGACCTGTCCCTGGCCCGGCGCCTCGCCCACACCCTGAAAGGAACGGCCGCGACGCTCGGCCTGAATGCGACGCGCGATGCCGCCCTCCTCCTCGAGCGCGCGATTGCCGACAACGGAGATAACGGGCAGATCACGCTGCTTTGCCAGCAACTGGCTGCGGTTCATGAGCAACAGCTGGACAGCCTGCGCGATTTGCTCGATCCACCTCCCGCGACGTGACGCGTCACGCCGGTACCCGGGTGCCGGCACCGGACACCTGACGGCGGATGCCGGAGTGAAAGCCGGGCTGCGACTTCAGTGTCCCGGCCCGCGAGGCTGATCGTCGAGCCGGATGACCGCCTCGACTTCGTTGCCGCAACCCCGGTATTCGAGATGATCGAAACTGATCATGCGCGACATGGCGATCCCTCGGCCGTGTGTATCAAAGGCCCGTTCCGGACTCATTTCGAGATAGCCGCGCCAGTCGAAACCTTGCCCCTGATCGCGGATCGTGAAGATCAATTCGCTGCCGTTGCGGTGGATTGCCAGCTCGGCATGGCGCCCGGCGAAGCGGGGATCCGCCAGACGCTGCCGGATTTCGTCGGCCAGCCGGTCATTCTCGATCAACTGCGATTTCTCCCGGTAGCCGATGGCCAGGTTGCCGTGTTCGATCGCATTGAGCATCAACTCGGAAAGACCAAGCACGACGCGCGACGGCTCCGGCGCGACATTGGCGATCAAGGCCGAGAGGGCTCTTGCCTCGTCGGTCGTGCGGAAGACGAAACGAGCCTCGCTCAGACAGGAGAGGATGCGCCCCTGGCGCTTGACCTCGTCTTCCAGCTCCCGGTGGCCGCGATAATCGCGCGTCGCGGCAGCGACGATGGCGAGCAGGGTATCGGCCGAGAAGGGCTTGGTCAGGTAGTAATAGGCCCCCGCCTGCAGCCCTTCGAGAACATCGGCATCGGCCGTCATGCCGGTCTGCATGATCACCGGCACATGGCGCATGTCGGCACGCTGCTTGACCCGGCGCAGAATCTCGATGCCATCCATGTCGGGCATCATGCGATCGAGGAGAATGGCGTCGAAACGCTCTGGCGTCGCATCGATCAGCGCCCAGGCCGCCTCGCCGGATTCGGCCTCGACGACCGAATAGCCCTCGATCGCGAGATTCTCGGCGAGAATCTCGCGGCCGATCGGCTCATCGTCCACCACCAGTACGCAGATCTGATTCAATACCTTTCCCCTGCCGGTTCATTCGCCTGCACCCGGCAGCCGATCCCCGGCAGATTAACCGAAGAGAAGCCGGAAATGTATGTACCTTGGTCCAGTCAGGCGGGGGTAGTGCTGACCGCCCCGCCGTCCTGCAGCCATGCGGTGGCGGCACGGCCGGCGACGTAGCCGCTGGCGAAGCAGGCAGTCAGCAGGTAGCCGCCGGTCGGGGCTTCCCAGTCGAGCATTTCGCCAGCGCAGAAAACACCGGGCAGGGACTTCAGCATCAGGCCTTCATCGACACCTTCGAAGCGTACGCCGCCGGCCGTGCTGATCGCTTCGTCCAGCGGGCGTGTGGCGCGCACCGGCAGCGGCAGGGATTTCAGCGCACCGGCGATGCCCGCGGCTGAACCGAGCGCCTCGACTGCCAGCAATTCGCGCAGCAGCCCCGCCTTGACGCCTTCGATGCCGGCCCGCCGCCGCAGATGGCTGGCCAGCGAATCGTGGCCGCGCGGCCGGGAGAGATCGGCTGTCAGCCGCTCCAGGCTGCGCCCCGGCACCAGATCGAGGAGCATGGCCGGCGTGGCATTTTCGGCCAGCGCATCGCGCAGTGCTGCGGAAAACTGATACACCAGACCGCCTTCGATGCCATCTTCGGTGATCATGAATTCGCCAGCCAGACGCCGCCCGGCGAAGCTGGCGACCACCGGTTTGACCGGCTGGCCGGCGAAACGACTGCGGAAATGCTCGCTCCAGCCAACTTCGAAGCCGCAGTTGGCCGGGCGCAGGGGAGCCAGCGGAATCCGCCGCTCCTCGAGCAGGGCGAACCAGGCGCCATCGGAGCCGAGACGGCGCCAGCTGGCACCGCCCATGGCCAGCACCGTGGCGCTGGCGGCGATGGCCGTCTCGCCGGCCGGCGTCGCGAAGCGCAGGGCGCCTTCGGCATCCCAGCCCAGCCAGCGGTGACGCATGTGGAAACGTACCCCGGCGGCCCGCAGGCGCTGCAGCCAGGCACGCAACAGGGGGGCGGCCTTCATCCCGGTCGGGAAGACGCGCCCCGACGTGCCGACGAAGGTCTCGATGCCGAGACCGTGAATCCAGGCGCGTAATTGCTCCGCCCCGAAGCTGTCGAGCAGCGGTGCGACCTGCTCGCGCCGGTCGCCGTAGCGCTGGCGGAAGACCTCCGGTGGATCGCTGTGGGTGATGTTCATGCCGCCCTTGCCGGCCATCAGGAACTTGCGCCCGGGCGACGGCATGGCTTCGAAAACCTCGACCAGCAGGCCGGGAACGGCAGCCAGCTGCTCGGCCGCCATCAGTCCGGCCGGCCCGCCGCCGATGATGGCGACGCGCCGCATCAGGCTGCGTCCGGCTCGCCGGGCGGCGCCGGATGCAGTTCGGCCGGCAGCGCTTCCTCGTCGAGGGGGATGACGGTGACCGCCACGTCCGGTTCGGCGCCGCCACCGCCGAGGATGATGCCGCGCAGCGGCGAGATGTCGGAAAAATCGCGGCCGAAGGCGACGGTAATGTGTTCGGTGTCAGGCAGCAGGTTGTTGGTCGGATCGAAATCCACCCAGTTGCCGGGGACGCCCGGGGCATAGACGGAAATCCAGGCGTGCGATGCGTCGGCACCGATCAGCCGCGGCTTGCCGGGCGGCGGCCGGGTCAGCAGGTAACCGCTGACGTAGCGGGCAGCCAGACCGAGGGCACGCAGGCAGGCAATCATCAGGTGGGCGAAGTCCTGGCAGACGCCGCGCTTCTTCTCCAGCACTTCAAGCACGGGCGTCGATACCGTCGTCGCTTCCGGATCGAACTTGAACTCGCGGAAGATTTTCGCCATCAGCGCCCGGGTACCGAGCAGTACCGGCGTCCCCGGCGGAAAGCAGTCGGCGGCGTAGGTGGCGAGCTCGTGCTTGACGCGGACGTGCGGGC
>WBUO01000199.1 GCA_008933675.1 Dechloromonas sp. | reverse complement strand
TCGCCGGCGGTGAGCGTGCACACGGGAACATCCGTCATCGATCGGGAGCGCGGCTTCACGCTGGTGGAGATGATCATCGTCATCGTCCTGCTCGGCATCCTGACCGTCGTGGCCCTGCCGCGCCTGTCCGGCAGCAATGCCTTCAGCGAAGCCGGTTTCCATGCCGAGGTGGTGGCTGCCTTGCGCTTCGCCCAGAAATCGGCGGTCAGTCACCGCCGCCTGGTCTGTGCCCAGCTGACCAGTACGTCGGTGACCCTGCAGATTGCCGCCGCCAATCCGGCCGCTGCCTGCGGGGCGGCCCTGCTGCGGGCGCCGGACGGGGCCGCGGCCTTCGCCAGCACGAGCAGCGCCAGCCTGGCGCTGACTGCCGGCAGCCTGCCGGCCACCATCTTCTTCCAGCCGGACGGCCGGATAACGAGCGATGCCGCAGGCAACAACCTGTGGGCGGCGGGTATCACGATGGCAGACCTGCCGGCCATCACCATTGCGGGGGCGACCGGTTATGTCGAATAGTCGGCGCCAGTCCGGCATGACCCTGATCGAGCTGATCGTCGCCATCGTCATCGTCTCGGTCGGGCTGGCCGGCATGCTGGCGGTGTTCCAGACCGTGGTGCGGAGCAGCGCCGATCCCATGGTGCGCAAGCAGATGCTGGCGGTGGCCGAAGGCCTGATGGAGGAAATCACCCTGAAACCCTATGCCGGCAGCGCCGTCACCCCGTCCGGCTGTGCCCGCAGCGGTTTCGGCGATGTCGATGACTACAACGGCTATGCCAGCAGCGGAATCTGCGATCCGGACGGCAATGCGCTGCCGGGGCTGGCTGCCTACGCTGTTGCCGTTACCGTTACGCCCGACACGCTGGCCGGTGTCGGCCAAGCGCGCCGCATCGCCGTCACGGTGACGCGCGCACCGGAAACGCTGACCCTGGTCAGCTGGCGGACCGACTGGGCCTGCACGACGCGCGATGGCGGTGGCGCCTGTATCGACCCATGAAACCAGCACGCGGCTTCACCCTCGTCGAGTTGATCGTCGTCATGGTCATCACCGGCATCATCGGTGTCTCCATGCTCATCTTCTTCCGGCCGACCGTCGACGCCTACTTCGACGCCCGGCGGCGGGCGGCGCTGACCGATGTCGCGGATACGGCGCTGCAGCGGATCAGCCGGGATGTGCGGCCGGCCGTGCCGAATTCGATCCGGACGGTGGGCAACCAATGCTTCGAGTTCCTGCCGACCAGTGCGGGGGGGCGCTACCGGATGGGCGCCGACATCGTTTCCGCCGTTGCCGATCAGCCGCTGGACATCACGCAGCCAGTCACCGTCTTCGATGTCCTGTCGCCGCTCAATACACTGCCGGCTGTCGGCGACTGGGTGGTGATCGGCAATCAGAACACCGGCGATGTCTATGCCGGGAGCAACCGCTCGCAGATCACCGCGGTTGGCGCCGGCAATGCCGTCCGCGAGGCGGCGCTGACCGTGAACGCCCAGCAGTTTCCGCCGGGCTACGACGGTGGCCGCTTCGTCGTGGTGCCCAACAATGCCGGCAATCCTGCCGTCGTCTATGTCTGCAGCAACGCCGGTGTGGACGCGGCCGGCAACGGTACCGGAACGCTGTTGCGCGTCCGTCGCCCCTTCAACGCCGCGTTGGCCGCCTGTCCCGCCGGCGGGGATGTGCTGGCGACCCGGGTCAGTGCCTGTACCTTTGTTTACGCCCCCAATGCGGGGGCTACCCAGGAAAGCGGCTATCTGTGGATGCAGCTCGAGCTGCGCGAGGCCGGCGAGAGTGTGGCAATGGCCTACGGTGTCCACGTGAGCAACGTGCCATGAGTGGGCATCGTCAACGGGGTTTCGGCGCCATCATGGCCATCGTCGTGCTCGTCATCCTGGCGGCTCTGGCTGCCGCCATGCTGCGCTTCGGTACGGTCCAGCAACTGACCTCCGCCCAGGATCTGCTGGCTGCCCGTGCCTGGGCGGCTGCCGGTGCAGGAACCGAATGGGGGTTGCACCGGGCCCTGAAGGGTGCCTGGTGCGATGGTGCCGCGCCGAGTCAGCTGCTGGATCTGGGGGCGGCGACCGGTTTCCGGGTGCGCGTCAGCTGCAGTTCGCGGCAGTTCAACGAAGGCGAAAGCGCGCCTGGCACGGCCGCCACCGTGCGGGTCTATACGATCGATGCGATTGCCTGCAATGCCGCCGATTGCCCGGACAACGCGATGGCGGTCACGCAGGGGTATGTCGAGCGCCGGCGCCAGGTCATCGCGACGACGAACTGAGCCTTGCCGGAGGTGCTCCGGTTTTGTGGAACCCCCTTGTCATAACGCGTCGGTTTATTTCCCGCAGGTTTTGGTCGGGCGACCATAACGGGTTTTATGGATTTCAAAAAACCATTGAAAAATAGACGCTTAGTAGCTATCCTTCGAAAAACACTTTAGATATGTGAACAATGTGGTCAAAGTTCGGCGTTAAGCTCGCATCAGGTTGGGGGGCGGTAGTGCGGCAAGGCAGTCGCCTTGACCTCGTGCACGCCTCGACATCCGCCGGCCGGCATCCCGTTGTTCATGCCTTCGATTCCTTCCGCATCGAGACCGATGAGGCCGATGCGCTGAGTCGCCTGGCGACGGCACGTAACCTCAAACGCCTGCGTTGCGTGACGCTGCTCGAGGAAGGGCAGTACAGCCTGCTGCAGCTCGAAGCACCGGATGTGCCGGCTGCCGAGCGCGTGGATGCGCTGCGCTGGCGACTGAAGGATTCGGTCGATTTTCCGGTGGCCGACGCGGCGCTCGCTGTCCTCGACATTCCGGCCGATGGCGTTCGCCAGCCGGGGGTGCTTGCGGTGGCTGCCGGTGCCGCCGTGGTTGGGGAGCGCATGGCGCTGTTCGGCAAAGCAAAATTGTCGCTGGCAGCGATCGATATTCCGGAACTGGCGGTACGCAATGTGGCGGCGCTTTTCGAAGATGAAAACCGTGGCCTGGCCTTCGTCTCGCTGACCGACGCGGGTTGCCTGCTGGTGATCACCTTCCGTGGCGAACTGGTCCTCTCCCGGCGCATCGACCTGACGGCCGCGGCCGTTGCCAGGGCCGATGCCGAGCGACGCCAGCAATTGCTGGAGCGGTTGGGGCTGGAGTTGCAGCGGACGCTGGACAATTTCGACCGTCAGTACGGATACGTCTCGGTTTCCCGTTTGCTGCTGGCCAGCGAGCACGATGCCGCCGGAGTCGTCGCCGCCTTGGCGGACAGCCTCTATCTGCCGGTGCAGGCCATGGATCTGGGCACCGTTCTCGATTGTTCCGCGGTACCCGAGTTGCAGGGGGCCGAGCGGCAGGCACAGGGCCTGATGGCAATTGGAGCGGCGTTGCGGACATGAGCCAGCAGATCAATCTCCTTCTCCCCGAGCTGCGCCCGCGTTTCGACTGGCTGGCCTTGCCGGTGGTCGGCGCCATTGCGCTGGCGGCTTGCGTGCTGGTCGTCCTGCTTGCCCAGTTCCAGGCGTATCGGCACGCCCGCCTCAGCACCGAAGCGGCGGCGACCAGCGGCAAGCTGCTCAATCTGCAGCAGCAGGTTCAGGCCCTCGGCGAGTCGGTCGGAGCGCGCAAACCGAACGGTGAACTGCCGGCAGAAATCAGTCTGCTGCGCAGCGGGGTCGAGCAGCGGCGCGAAGTCCTGACCTTCGTCGGCAAGCCGCGCGATGACGGCAGCGCCCCGGGATTCTCCGGGATGCTGCAGGGCTTCTCGCGGCAGGGCATGGAGGGCGTCTGGCTGACCGGATTCGCCCTGGCGCCGGCGGCGGTGGAGATTCGTGGGCGGCTTCTCGATCCGGTCCTGTTGCCGCGCTATATCGCCCGTCTCAACGAAGACGCAGCATTCAGCGGGCGGCGTTTCTCGGCCCTGGAAATGAAGGGCGTCCTGCCGGCTGCCGAAGCGGAGCCGAAACGGTCGCCGCAGCCGTTGCGCCCCTACACCGAGTTCGTCCTGCGTACCGACGGGGCTCTGCCGGAGGAAACCCGTCGATGAAGGCCTTGCGCCAACGCTGGGAAAGCCTGGCCGGACGCTACGCAGCGCTGTCCCGGCGCGAGAAGCTGCTGGTCGCTGCGGCGCTGATCCTGGTTCCGCCCTTGCTCGGCGAAACGCTCGTTCTCGACGGTCAGCGCACGCGCAATGCGGCGTTGCAGAACACCATCGCGCAGCAGTCGGCCTCGGCAGCCGAGTTGCAGAATCAGGTGCTGATCCTGCAGCAGCAGTTGCTTGTCGATCCGGATGCCCGGGCCAAGGCCGAAATCGCCGCGCTCAAGGCCGAGCAGCAGATGCTGGAAGAGGAGTTGCGCGAAGCCGGCAAGTCCCTGGTGCCGCCCGAGCAGATGAATGCCTTGTTGGAACGCCTGCTGGCCCGTCACAGCGGTCTGCGCCTGATCAGCCTGAAGACGCTGAAGCCGCAGAGCGTCCTCGCCGAACCGGCGGAGCCGGGCGGGAAGAGCGAAGCCCAGCTTGCCGGCAAGGCGGAGGCAGAACGTTTCGATCTCTACCGGCATGGCGTGGAAATTCGTCTGGAAGGCAGCTACGCCGAGCTGCAGGCCTATCTGGCGCAGCTTGAAGGCCTCCAGGAGCGCCTGTTGTGGGGGCACCTGCAGTATGTCGTCAGCGAGTACCCGAAGGCAGAGATGAGTCTGATGGTTTACACCCTGAGTGCGGATCGAACATGGCTGGCATTGTGAAACCCCTTGTCGGCCTGCTTGCCTTGCTGCTCCTGTTGCCCGGCACCAGTGCGCTGGCTGCGGGCGATCCGACCCGGCCGCCGGCGGCCTGGCTGGGCGAAGGCGATGCCCAACCGGGGGCGGCAGGCGCATTGCGCCTGCAATCGGTGCTGATGCCGCAGCACGGTCGGCCGGTGGCGATCATCGGCGGCCAGACCGTGCCGCTCGGCGGCAGCGTCGGGGATGCCCGGCTGGTCCGGCTGACCGAGCGCGAGGCGGTTCTGCAGGGAGCGGAGGGGGTGACCCGGCTGTATCTGACACCGGATGTAGACAAGCGGATGGTGGCGACGCCTGCCGGCAACAAGGCGCGGCGGCCCGCGCAAGGGAAGGAAACGCGATGAAAAGGATGTGCATGTTGGCCCTCGGCGGCCTGGTTTTGGCGGGGTGCAGCAATCAGCATGTCTATCGCGGCGATGCCTACGACCGCATCACCCAGGAAATGCAGGCTGCGGCCGACAGCAAGCCGAACCGTCAGGCGATCAGCGAGGCCCTCGGACGGGCCGTCGTGCCGCCGATGCAGCTCGACGCCGCCGAGCCGGCAAAGCGCGAACCGCGCTTCAACCTGGCGGTGAACAATGCGCCGGTGGCCCAGGTGCTGACCGCGCTGGTTTCCGGTACGCCCTACAGCATGATCTTCCCGCCCGAACTGGAAGGTACGGTCAGCCTCAATCTGAAGGAAGTCACGGTGCGCGACGTGCTCGACACGCTGCGCGACGTCTATGGCTACGACTACCGCGTGCAGGGCAAGCGCATCCACGTCCAGCCCAATACGCTGCAGACGCGGCTGTTCAAGATCAACTACCTGGCCAATCGCCGCCAGGGCATCAGCGAGATGCGGGTCACCGGCAGTTCGCCGACGACCTCGGGGCCGACGACGAGCGGCCAGAGCGGCGGTGCCAACAATACCAATACCAATACCGGCACGTCGACCGGCAACACTTCCACGCAGGCCAGCGACAGTGCACGGATCAGGACATCTTCCGACTACGATTTCTGGAAAGAGCTGGCAACCGCGCTCAACGTCATCGTCGGTACCGAGGCCGGCCGCAACGTGATCGTCAATCAGAACTCCGGCGTCGTCCTGATCAAGGCCATGCCCGGCGAATTGCGCTCGGTCGAGGACTATCTGAAGGCGACGCAACTAGTCGTCGAGCGCCAGGTGATGCTCGAAGCGAAGATCCTCGAGGTGGTCCTCAGCGATTCCTTCCAGACCGGCATCAACTGGAGCAAGTTCGGCGGCGTCGCCAACCGTTTTGCGCTGGGCGTCATGGCCCCGTCGGCGGCGATCAATGCCACCGGCACGCTGGCCGGCGCGGCCAACGGCATCAGCGGCGGAACGGTCGTCGGGGCGAAGCCGGGCTTCGATGGTGCCCTGACCACTTCTTCGGCGGGCAACGGTTTCTTCGGCCTGGCCTTCCAGTCCAAGGATTTCGCCGCGCTGCTGTCCTTCCTCGAAGGGCAGGGCAACGTCCAGGTGCTGTCGAGCCCGCGCATCGCCACCACCAACAACCAGAAGGCCGTATTGAAGGTCGGTACCGACGACTACTTCGTCACCGGCATCAGCACCAATACCACGACCAGTGCCGCCGGTAACGTGGTGACGCCGAACATCACGCTGCAGCCCTTCTTCTCCGGCATCGCCCTCGATGTGACGCCGCAGATCGACGACAGCGGCAACATCATCCTGCACGTCCATCCCTCGGTCAGCGTCGTCGAGGAGAAGACCAAGAACATTGATCTCGGCGATCTCGGCACCTTCACCTTGCCGCTCGCTTCCAGCAGCATCAGTGAAACCGACAGCATCGTCCGCGTCCAGGATGGCAGCATCGTCGCCATCGGCGGGCTGATGAGCCAGGAGCAGCGTAACGATCGCGCCGGCCTGCCGGGCATCAGCGGCCTCCCCGGCGTCGGCCTGCTGTTCGGCCAGAAATCGGGAAGCCAGCGCAAGCGCGAACTGGTGATCCTGATGCGCTCGACGATCATCTCCGACGACAGCGGCTGGCGCGAGAACATCGCCGAAAGCCAGGAGCGCCTGCAGGGACTGGACCCGCGCCAGCGCGTGATGCAGTGGCAATGACCCGAAGCCAGCCGTGTATCTCGATCATTTCGGCCTGAAGGAACTCCCTTTCGGCATCACGCCGGATACCAGCTACACCGTCATCACCCGCAGCCACCAGGAAGCGCTCAATACCTTGCTGGTCGCCCTGGGCAGCGGCGAGGGTTTCATCAAGATCACCGGCGAGGTCGGCACCGGCAAGACGCTGCTCTGCCGCCGCCTGCTCCAGGCGCTGCCGGCCGATGCCGTTTCCGCCTATCTGCCCAATCCCTATCTGGCACCGCGCACCCTGCTGCTGGCCCTGGCCGAGGAGCTGGGGCTCGGCGTCGCCACCGATGCCGACGACTACCATCTGTTGCAGAGTGTCAATCAGGCGCTGACGGCGCATGCCGCCGCCGGTCGCCAGGTCGTTGTCTGCATCGACGAGGCGCAGGCGATGCCGCTGGAAACGCTGGAGTCCCTGCGTCTGCTGTCCAATCTGGAGACGGAGAAGCGCAAGCTGCTGCAGATCGTCCTTTTCGGCCAGCCGGAACTCGACCGCAAGCTGGCCGAACCGTCGGTGCGCCAGCTGTTGCAGCGCATCGCCTTCCATTACCGCCTGGATGGCCTGGACAGCCAGGAGGTTGCCAATTACCTGGCGCATCGCCTGCGCGTCGCCGGCTATCGTGGCGAAGGCGTCTTCGCCGCCCGCGCCGTGCGCTGCCTGCACCGGGCCAGCCGGGGAACGCCGCGTCTGCTCAACATCCTGGCCCACAAGGCGCTGCTTGCCGTCTATGGCGAGGGGCGCTATACGGTACGCCCGGGACATGTGCGTGCGGCGGCCGCCGATACGGCCGGCGCCAGTGCGCCGGGATGGTGGTGAGATGAGCCTGATCAACGACGTCCTGCGCAATCTCGAGGCGAATCGCCCGGATGCGCTGGCCAGCAGCATGGCGCCGTAATGCGTCTCCCATTGCC
>WBUO01000525.1 GCA_008933675.1 Dechloromonas sp. | reverse complement strand
ATGCCCCGCCACCACCGTCGCACCGAGCGATGCGACAAACAGGCTGATCAGCGTAAACGACGTGATTTCAACCAGATTGGAAAAACCCATCGGAACGCCGAGACGTAGCAATTCCCTCCAGGTCGACCACCGGGGCCGCGACCAGTTGGCGAACGGCCGATAGCGCCTACCGAGAGGCCCGAGCTGCAGATAAAGTGCGCCCCCGGCACAGGCCAACCAGCCAACCAGCACGTTCGAAAGCGCGCAGCCCGCCACGCCAAGAGGTTCGCCCAGCCAGCCCTGAGCGGCGAACCCCCAGGCGAGGAGGGCATGCAGCGCCAGACTCAACAGACCGATGGCCATCAGCACGCGTGGTTTGCCGAGCGCATTGCAAAAGACATAGAAAGTCCGGTAAAACAAGGCGGCCGGCAAACTCCATGCAAGCAGGCCGAGGTACTGCCGGACCTTGGCCTCGACGACGGAGTCCATACTGGAAATGCCGAGGACGGCACCTGGATGGGTCAGAAACAGGATTCCGGGGATGGCGAGCAGCACCGCTAGCCAGAAACCCTGTTGCAGGACGTCGGCAACCTTATCGTCTTGCCCCGCGCCGTGCAGATGTGCAACGACCGGCGCGACGGCCTGGAGAATGCCAACCAGGGCAAACACGACCGAAATGTGGATACCGCCTCCAATGGCAACGGCAGCGAGATCAACCGGGCTGACGTGCCCGAGAACGGCCGTGTCGACAACCATCATGCCAATGGAGGCCAGCTGGGCAACCAGGATGGGAAAGGCATGGGCGATCAGCCCGCCGACGGCAATGCGAAACATGGCGCGCATTGTCGCACGTCGTGGCCAAGCCTAATGGCGACGCACCTGACCCAACAGCAAATAATGACAAATTGATCTGGGTCAAGCGCCCCCTTTTTGCCTCCCGCCAGAATCAATCGTTCAAAGGAGGGGACGCGATGAAACTAGGCTTGCATGCTATCGAAAACGCCAGCCGAGACGAAATTGCTGCCCTGCAGGGCGAGCGCCTCAAATGGACATTGCACCACGTCTATCGCAACGTCCCTCACTACAGGCATGCCTTTGACCGTTCGGGCGTACACCCGGACGATTTCAAATCACTGTCCGACCTGGCGAAATTCCCCTTCACCACCAAGCAGGACCTGCGCGACAACTACCCCTACGGCATGTTTGCCGTACCGCGTGAAGAGGTAGTCCGCATCCACGCCTCCAGCGGCACGACCGGCAAGCCGACCGTCGTCGGCTACACGAAGAAGGACATCGACACCTGGGCCGACCTGATCGCCCGTTCCATCTACGCCTCCGGCGGGCGCCCCGGCGATATCGTCCATGTCGCCTACGGCTATGGCTTGTTCACCGGCGGCCTGGGCGCCCACTACGGCGCCGAGAAGCTCGGCTGCACGGTGATCCCGATGTCCGGCGGCCAGACTGAAAAGCAGGTTCAGCTGATCTGCGACTTCAAGCCGAGCATCATCATGGTCACCCCGTCGTACATGCTGAACATTGCCGACGAGTTCCGTCGCCAGGGCATCGATCCGCGC
>WBUO01000198.1 GCA_008933675.1 Dechloromonas sp. | reverse complement strand
CAGCAGGACAAATCGGAGATTGGGGGCCCGTGCTACCAGCGCCTCTATATCGGCCGCGGGAATGCGGTGACTGTTATCGATGACGACAGCCGCGTGAAGACCGTCTTCGCCGAGCTTGATGCTCAGCGCGCTCACCATGTCCAATCCGCTCGCGCCCGGCAGAAGAATTTCGCCGAGCTTGTCGTTGGAGCGTCCGAACATCTTCGCCGCCACTTCGCGCGCTACTGCTGACGCGAGCGCGGGGCCCGGCGTGTCCCCGACGTCGAGATAGGTGACCGGGAGCGGAGCATGGACTGCGGCCTCGGCCATCCAGGCGGTTTTCCCCGAGCCCGAAAGTCCCGCTATGATGCGGACGGGCTGGTCAGTAAGCAGGGCGGGCTCGTCGACCTGGGCGCGATACACCGGGGGCGGGGTCGGGAGCTGCTGCATCTGCACCACGAGCTGCTCGAACAGGTCCGGCAATTCCTCGCGGGAAAAACTGTGGTCCTCGCGCGGAGGCGTGCCAGCGGATGCGAGCATGACCATGGCGGCCAGCTTCCAGGTCAGCGTCTCCGGCCTGAGCAACCCGAATGGCAGCTGCGCCGCGAGATCCGAGCAATATGCAGCCATACCGGCAACGCTGTCCGCAGGTCGAGGCAGGCATTTGTCGGAAGGCTCGGGACCGCCTGGCCAATGCAGCTCGACATCGTCAGGCCAGTCATCCGCGGCAATCTTCTTGAGCAGGGCTGGCGACGGAAGCGCATTCGTCGCGATCACGAACCTCGCGCCCCCAGCGCGCAGGCCGTTCTGATGCTCCGCACGTATCTCCTCGAAACGCTCGAGCGCTCCTGAAATATCACTCGGATTGAGGACGTCCTGCCGTGTTTTGACCTGCGCATAGACACGGGCATCCGGAAGCTGGACTTCGATGTCTTCGTCCCGCTCGACGATGATATGTCCGGCTCCCGCCTTTCCCGCGAGGAGAAGGCACGCTGCCGCGTAAAGATGCTGGTAGAGGAAACCCCTGTGTACGGCCTCGATCCGGATGAGCTGGCGCTCGTCGAGAACGAGGAATTCGTCGACCGGCGGCTGTGTGCGTTCTGCCGCATCCTCCGCGCGGTCATAGGCCGCATTGCGACTGGAATTGTCTTCAGGATCTCCTGACGCGGTCATCGTGTCGTGAAGGCTGCGACGACCTTGTTCGTCCCGTCCATGAGCAGGCCGCACTGAATGTCGGCGACCAGAACCGTCGAATTCACCGTGATATCGGTCGGATTGCTGATCGTCGTCTTGCCATAGGGGTAGGTGGCGCGAACGACATTAGGGAGCTTCGGCACGACAACAAAGGCAATCCTGGCTTGGGGTTTGAAGGCTTGCGCTTCGGCGACGCTCATCGGGACGGTCCCGATGATCCCACCCTTGTTGGCGATGAAAAGCTCTTCGCCGTAGCGCGCCGGTTCACCCTCGAAGATCGCCTTCTCGGTCCGGGCAATCTTGCTGATGGTGGCCTTTGCCCCGAAGCCATTCTGCGCGGAATAGGTGCCGGTCGTGACCTCGCTGCTCGAAATCGTCACGTCGAGGTTGCTGAGGGTGCTGGCTTTGGGGCTTTCGACCTTGGCGTAATAGAAGGTGTCCCACGCGCTGAAGTTCGTATTGTCGAACAGATAGGACTTCACCTCGAAGGCTCCGATATCGGCATTATAGGCCAGATATTCCGCGCCTTCGATCTTCTTCGAGATGATGAGGGGGCCGGAGCCGCCCGCTGCTGCAAGCCGGGCGCGGTATGCATCGCTGGTCTCGAATTCGTCCTTCGGCGCGACGGGCTTGATGGACGCGATAGCCTGATCGAAGGTCTGCGGCTGCACTGTCGTGCCCGTGTAGGCTGTGCAGCCCGATTGCGCCTGCGCCATTTGCGGTGTGCAAAATAAAGCTGCAGTGAGGATGATCTTCTTCATTGGCCCCCGCCCTTGTCTCTGCTCGTTACATCGCTTTCTTTAGCAGAGAGCAGGCCGTCCAAAAGACGACAATTGAAAAATCTAAACCATGGCGGGGCTATTTCATCCCGGCGGGCCCGGACTGACTGCAGCTGTCATCCAGGTTGGGGCTTGATTTCGAAACCGACGATGCTTTCATCACGGGACCATGCTTCATCGAGTGCTTCCGCCCGTTCCTCGCTGTAGCCATCGACGATCGCATGGTATGCGCGCGTCGCTCCTTCGACACGATGGTCAACAGTTATGGTGCGCATTTCATTCTGAGCGAGAAACGCGCTGAATTGATTGCGCGTGACGGCAGCATCCCGGCGATAATTGGCCGTGATATGCGCGATGCGGCGTTGTGGTGCGTGTCTTTCAGTGAAGGAAACAGCAGCAAGAACGAACAGCGTTGCGATCGCGCCGAACATGGCGAGCTCGTAAAAGCCGACCCCGAAGAGCATACCCAGGGTCGATGTCGTCCAGAGCGACGCGGCGGTCGTCAGGCCGCGCACATTGAAGCCTTCACGAAAAATCACGCCGCCGCAGAGAAAACCGATACCCGTAAGGATACCGTGCGCCATGCGGACGGGATCGATACGGATCACCTCCTTGGGTGTTTCGGTGAGCCAGGCCATCTGGTGAACCGCGGCGAGCATCAGCAGGCAGCAAGATAGAGCCACGAGAATATGGGTGCGAAGGCCGGCGGGGCTCGCCCGATATTCGCGCTCGGCTCCGATGATGGTGCCAGTCACGACCGCCCCGACGATCGGCCACAAAAGCTGTGGATTGAAAAGCTCCATATCCTCTCCTCTGCGGCGCCCTTTTTGAACGACGGAAGCTTGGAAAGGATGCGCATCTGCAATCCAGCGGCGGTGATCGCGGACGGCGACCAGAGCGATGGGTGGCGACCGCCCTTGCGATCCGGCAGACTAAGCGACCCCGTAGATTGCGGCGCGCCGCTTAAAGGCTTCCGCCGATCCTTCGAGGATGTCGCAGGCATATTGCCGCGTGTCGGGATGATCGATCGAGCCGCTCGATACGATCCGGCCATTGTCATCCTGCGCCTTGAGCACGATGATTTGTTCAGCATCTCCCAAGACCGCGATGTTCGCATTATGGGTTACGATGATCACCTGACGCCTCTCTTTTGCCCGGCGAAGGACGGGAACAAGCGTCTGATAGATGAACTCACTGTCGAGATGATCTTCGGGCTGATCAATGATCAGGGGGCGGTTTGATTCCGCTGAAAGCATGAGGGCAAGCAAGACCGACTGCTTCTGTCCGAGGCTGAGCCGGCTGAAATCCCGGATCATCGGCTGCGGCCTGCCTGCCATGGTCTTGGCAACGATCAGCTGAGGCTTGTCGCTAACCTCGACTGCCTGAAGTTTGTACATGACCTCTGGAGGAGATAGGTTGTCGATGATGGATTGTGCATCGGCGTCAGAAAAAACCGTTGATCCATCTTTTTCCTTCACGCCCTTGATCGTCGCCTTGTCCTTCTTCAGCACGGCTTGCACCAACACGGGCAACGACAAGGTCTCGATCAGCAGTTCCGCCCTCGGAACGCGTGACGTCCGCCAGCTCATCGCTTCGCTGATGACGGAGCAACCTGACGGCGAATATGCGCTGTGAAGAAACTTCAGCGACACGCTGAGATCGGTGAGGACAGCTTTGAGCGTGGTGCTCGCCTTGACACCGTAGGCGCTTCGCTTTGTGGCAATCCGTTGTCTGATTTCCCAGCGCTTCTTCACGAGGTCAGCGCGTTCTTTACGCGCTTTGTCGAGCGCGGGCTCCCAGGTCTTCAGCTTCCTGAGGCGCTCGGTCAGCTTGGCCTCATCGGTGGACAGGCTATTGATGAAGACAATATCGAGGCGGACGCCACTCTGCTCGAGCGCTTCTCGCTTTTGATCGATTTGGGCCTTGGCTGTCGCTTCCTTGACCCGCCACGCGGCCAATTCACGCTCCATCACCGTGCCCAGTGCCTTGGCTGCGTCCTGAAGATCTGTTTCTGCGGCCACGACCTTCGACTTGAACGCCGACGCCTGGGTCGCGATCGCCTGATACTCGTCCCCGCCAATGGTGAGGTCGGCAGGGTCGACAGACGTCTCGATACTCTCGATACACTCCCGCAGTGCCTCGTTCGAGGTCAGACCGAGAAGCTCGTCGAGGTCGCGGCGAAGCGACGAGCGTACCTCCTTCTCCTTCTCGAGTTTGCGGATGAGGGCGATTACCTCCTTGCCCTTTTGCGCTTCGAGTGCCGCTAATTGGGACTTCTTATATTTGAGATCGCGGTCCACCCCAGGAATGAGGGCGACATATTCGGCAGCCTTTTTGAGCTCGGTTTCGGAATCGAGAAGCGCCTGCCGAACTTCCCTCTCCTCCTTGAGATCTGCCGAAACCCCGATGAACCGATCGAGAAAGCTCAGCAATCCGGCCGGATCGGCAGTGGCATTCTGGCTGATCGTCGCGGCCTCGCTCTGCGCATAGCACTCGACAGCGAAATGGGGCAGCAATGCCTCCGGGTCATCAGGGTCCTCGACGCTAGAATCGCGCCTGCGCTGCATCTTTATCGTCTGGCCCGACTGATCATTCACGACGAGATCGATGAGGTCCGGCCACACCTCGGAGTCTACCACATCGCCGGCGCCGGAGTGACCCGTCAGACAACGAATGGCTTCGAAAGTCGTCGATTTCCCTGTGCCGCGCCCTCCGATGATGCAGTTCAGGTTCGGACTGAAATGTACGCCTTGATCACTGAGGAAGCCGCCGTGCATCGCCAAGGCCCGCACCATGGGTATCCGTGCCGGCACATCTTCTTCAATTCGCACACGAGCATCACTGTCTTGCAGCGCAAGCCGCAATGCGTCGAAGGTGACCTCCTGCATCTTGTATCGGGTGACCTTGCGGTCGCCAGCGGCATTCCGGCCTAAGGCATTGAGCGTGTGCGAGTCCGAATTGAGTAATCGCGCCAGAAATTGCGACTTTCCGAGGCCGAGGGCTTCTATCCGTTGGCGGCCCAAGGTCTTTCGATCACCATCCGGATCAAGGTCGGAATAGGAGATGTCGCTATCGGCTCGCTTCAGTTCGATTCCGAGCAGCGCCGCATGGCAAATTATGTCCTTCTTGTGGGGCGGATTTCCCGGAATCTCGGTCTCGAGGCCTTTCCCGCCGTCAACATGTGCGAGGATGGCAAAGCCTCCTCCTTGTTTCACAAGGTCAAGAATATCTACGACGCCATTGGAGCATCGCGAGTTTGCGGTGTTTCGATCCGCTAGCGAGAGCTTCGCGTGAAAGCGCGTGAGCGCGTCCAATGTGCCAAAATAACAAAGGATATGACCATGGGCCGTCGATAGTTCGACGGCGGGAACGACGAGCAGGCCGGTTCCTTCCGCAGCCTCGATGGCCGGCCCTACACCCGCGATCTCGTTGTGATCGGCGATTGCGATAATGTCCAAGCCTTCCGTCCGCGCGGTCGCAACAATTGCTTCCGGAGTGGCGGTCGCGTCGCTGACATCATGTGACCCTGCGATACTGTGAATATGAAGATCGCCGCGGAAGAACCGTGCGCCATTGTCCAGCGCGAGTGCCTGATTGATATCCATAATGCCCTCCCGATGCCCTTGGGGCTTTATCTCTTTATAGTTCAGCACGGACATGCCGCCAGCGCGGTTCATAAAGATTGTGGCCTTGCCGCACCACTCTAGATGCAACGATAATTGGTCCAGATCGGCTCGCTAGTTCGTCGAGTTGTTCGATGGCGCTGAGGGGCATTGCCAAGCACTCGCGGCGCTTTCTGGGGAAACCGGGGCTGCGAGCGGAACGAACGTGTCAAGGCGTCGTTGGTCTACTCGTCCCAGAGAGGAATTTGTCATGGCAAGCGCACCGCCCGACCCGCACCCCGATTCTCTGCCGACCGGCCCCGAGCAAATTCCGGAGCAGGTTCCCCTTCCCGACGACGACGGCAGGGAAAGTGTGGAAGACGTACCTGAAGCGGAATGATCGGTGGACTGCGCGGCGGCCTGCCTGCCGCGTCGCGCTGATCTATGGAGCAGAAACGGTAAGCCCCGCTACATCTCTGCAGCGGGGCTTCCCTAGATTGCATCCGAAGATGCGATCAAATTCTGCCATTCTTTCGTCTGGACAGGTAAGTGAAACGTGCCGGGGGCGTGATGGTTCCTTCGGTATCGGGGGGGGCCGGAATATTTCTAGCGTCGCAGCGTGACCGCGATCGGGCAGTGGTCCGAATAATGCTTCTCACCGGGCGCATAGAGCGTTTCGGTGAACGCGGTCCGGTCAGCTGCTGCCCGGCGGTCCAGAACGATATGGTCGATGAAACTGTCGTAGCGCGGATCGCAGGCCGGCTGCAGGCCTGCGTCGGCGGGCGTCAGATCGGCGTTGGCCGGATCGCCATCGTCGATCTCGGTCCAGATCGCGTCGCCGGGAAGCGCGAGCCGCCGGTTCCAGTCGCCCAGCACCGCGAAACGCTCGGGCCCGGCGGCAGCCGCATCGATCCAGGCTTCGAGCGCCGGAATCTGATCCTGGAATATGGGGCAGGCCTTCGCTTCGCTCCCGGAAAAGCAGCCTGACTTCAAGTGGACGCCGAGAAGGCGGATCGGTGTGCGGCCCTCGGGGCGGAGCGTGATGTCGACGCCCGAGCGAAGCTGCTCGTTGCCGCGCATGAGCGACGTCACATCGGCATGGCGATCGAATGCCATGTCCTTGCGGATCGCGAAACCGACCGCCTGGCGGATCACCGTCTGCGCGGGGAATTTGCCGCCGCAGGTCCCGCCCGGCGAACCCTTCCGCGTCTCCATGACCACGATATATTTGGCGGGATCGAAGATCCGCGCCGCCGCCGCCTCATTCTCGGCCTCCTGAAAAGCAATCACATCGACGTCGAGGCCGTCGGCGATGCGGCGCATTGCCGCATAGTCGCTATCGTCCCGTGGATTGCAGCCCATGCCATTATGTTGAGCCAGAAATTCGAGGTTCCAGCTTGCAAGCTTGAGCGGCCTCGACGGGGCGGGCTGGTTTCCGGGTGCGGATGTTGCGGGCGAGCAGGCGGCCGCCAGAAGCAGAAGCGCCGCAGCGATAAGACGGTGGGGAAGCATGGGCTGCTAGTGCCGCACGCCGCCGCCGAGTTCAACTCGCCCGTTCGCAGCTCATGCTGCGGTGCAGATGGTGCGAGCGCACCCGCGGCGCTATAGCGCCCGCCCGGCCGGCATCCTTCCGGCCGCTTGAGGAGAAAATTCATGAACCACGCCGAACTGTCCGACAGCGTCGCTGCCGCGCTCGGAGTAAGCAAGGCCGATGCAAAGAAGGCCGTCGATGCCGTCTTCGCCGCGATCACGGATGCGGCAGCGAAGGGCGAAGAGGTATCTGTCAGCGGATTTGGCAAGTTCAAGGTATCGACGTCGGCTGCGCGCGAAGGCCGCAATCCGGCGACCGGCGAGCCCATGCAGATCGCGGCGAAGAAGAAGCTCGGCTTCGGCGCCGCCAAGGCGGTCAAGGATCGCCTGAACGGCTGAGCCGGTACGTCCCGCCGGTAATCCGGCGGGACGGCCGCGCGGCCGCATGTCGAGCGCGGCATCTGATGAGCGCGCTCTGGCCTCGCAGGCTCGGTCAGGGGTCGCGCATTTGTTCTCGCCGCGCGAGCGCACTCGGCTCGCCTTCCTTGCGCGGCGGCGGCTAGCGCCTGCTGCGGGTACACGGCGCTTCGCGCCGTGCAGGCCATCGCGGGGCGATGGCCGACCCGCTGCACGCGCATCGCACGCCGCCCCGCTGCGGGCTCGCCAAGAGCGCGATTG
>WBUO01000197.1 GCA_008933675.1 Dechloromonas sp. | reverse complement strand
GGTGCCGACCGCCCGCTTCGCCGCCGGCGCTGCCCGAAGCTTTTCCGGGCCCCGCGGCAACGGGACGGGCACCCGGCGATTGCCGTGGAATAAGGAAAAGCTGGCAAAAGTGCAACATACCTCCGGCATTTTTCCCGCAGGTTTCGGCAGCTATTCAAACGCCGTTGGATTCCTGTTAGATTGTGCCTCTCTCGCCGGCAGCCCCTTGCCGCCGGCATGTCCAGCCACCTCACAGGAGACCCGATGACTCAGGAAGCGGTCAACGTCGGGTTCGTGCTGCTTGCAGCCGGACTGCTGACGGTCATCGTCGCCCTGGTCAGGGCCAACAACCGCCTGCGTCAGGAACAGGCCCATGCGCGCGACGCCATGCGCCGCCTGGCAGCCGCCGAAGCCCGGTTCCGCGCGGTCTTCGAGAATGTCGATGCCTTGTCCATCCAGGGCTACCGGGCCGACGGCACCGTCGTTTACTGGAACCGCGCCTCGCAGAAGATCTACGGCTACAGCGAGGAAGAAGCTCTGGGCCGCTCCCTGCTCGAACTGATCATCCCGCCCGAAATGCGGACCAAGGTCCAGGGCGCCATTGCCTGGATGTTCGAGAACCACCAGGGCATCCCGGCCGCCCGCCTCGACCTGATGCATCGCGACGGGCATCGCGTGCCGGTCTATTCGAGCCATACGGTCGTCGATACCGCCGAGCACGGGGCGACGATGTTCTGCCTGGACATCGACCTCAGCGACCTGGTCCGCACCGAGCAGGCGCTGATCGAGAGCGAGGAACGCCAGCGCACCATCCTCCATTCGATCGGCGAGGGTGTTTATGGCATCGATCACAACGGCATCTGCACGTTCATCAACCCGACGGCGCTGGCCATGCTCGGCCGCGACGAGCGGGAGGTTCTCGGTCGCGACCCGCACCACCTGTTCCATGACCGCCATGCCGACGGCAGCGAATATCCGGCCGACGACTGTCCGACCGTCGCCACCTGTCGCGACGGGCTGACCCGACGTCAGACCGACTGGTTCTGGCGCAAAGACGGCAGCGGTTTCCCGGCCCAGCTGACGGCCACCGCCTTGCGCCGCAACGGCGAACTGGACGGCGCCGTCGCCGTATTCACCGACATCAGCGAAAGCGTGCGCACGGCCGAAGAGCTCGACCGCTACCGCCACCATCTCGAGGATCTGGTGGACGAACGCACGCACGAACTGGCCGAGGCCCGCCAGGCGGCGGAAGCAGCCAGTCAGGCAAAAAGCACCTTCCTGGCCAACATGAGCCACGAGATCCGCACGCCGATGAATGCCATCCGCGGCATGGCCCACCTGATCCGCCGCGATGGCCTGTCGGCGGTGCAGAGCGAACGCCTGGAAAAGATCGACAGCGCCACCGAGCATCTGCTCAGCGTCATCAACGACATTCTCGACCTGTCGAAGATCGAGGCCGGCAAGCTGACGCTGGATCACGACGCGGTGAACATCCCGCGCCTGCTCTCCCGTGCCGCCGCCATCCTCGGCGAAAGGGCGCGGACGCGCGGCCTGGAACTGGCCATCGAGTGCGACGATTTTTCCGAGCCCCTGCTCGGCGACCCGACGCGGATCACGCAGAGCCTGATCAACTATCTGGGCAACGCGATCAAGTTCACCGAACGCGGCCGCATCGTGCTGCGCGCCCGCCGCCTTGCCACGCACGCCAATGCGGTCGATGTGCGCTTCGAGGTCGAAGACACCGGGATCGGCGTCAGCGACGAGAAACTGGGCTGCCTGTTCAACGCCTTCGAGCAGGCCGACAACTCGACCACCCGCAAGTACGGCGGCACCGGCCTCGGTTTGTCGATCACCCGCCGCCTGGCCGAACTGATGGGCGGCACGGCCGGTGCCGAAAGCCGCCTTGGCGTCGGCAGCACCTTCTGGTTCAGCGTCCGCCTGCTCATCGGCGATGCGACCGAGGCCGCAGCACCGGCGAATGACGGCACGGCGACGGACAGGCAGGCGATCGCCGGGGCCAGCGTGCTGATCGTCGAGGACGAGCCGCTCAATCAGGAAATCGCCCGCGAATTCCTGCGCGACCTCAAACTGCGCATCCATACCGCGGCCAATGGCAGCGACGCGCTGCGCATGGCCGTCGGCAAGACTTACGACCTGATCCTGATGGACATGCAGATGCCGGAAATGGACGGCCTTGAAGCCACCCGGCGCATCCGCGAACTGCCCGACTACGCCGGCGTGCCGATCATCGCCATGACCGCCAACGCCTTCGTCGAAGACAAGGCCAGCTGCCTGGCGGCCGGCATGAACGATTTCATCAGCAAGCCGGTGGAGCCGGACGACCTCGTCGATTGCGTCGTCCGCTGGCTGACGCCGGCGACGGCCGGGCGCTGAGCCTCACGACGTCAGCGGCTCGCAGCGCAGCCAGACGGCAAAGCGGGTACCGCGACCGGGCAGGCTGTCCACGCTGATCCGCCCGCCATAGCGTTCGACCAGCGACTGGCTGACCCACAGGCCGAGCCCGGTGCCGTCCGGCTTGTTGGCCGTGAAGAACGGCTGGAACAGGCGCTGGCGGTCCGTCTCGCTGATCCCCTGGCCGGAATCGCTGACCACCAGACGCAGGCCGACCGGCATGTCGGCCTCGTCCCAATCCTCAGCAACCAGTGTCAGCACGCCGCCATCCGGCATCGCCTGGATGGCATTGACCAGCAGGTTGATCAGCACCTGCTGCAGTTCGTTGCGGTTGCACTGGACGCAGCGCGTCGAATCGATGTGCTGTTCGACGGCGATGTTGCCGCGCTTGAGCAGATGGCCGACCAGCACCAGGCTGTCGTGAATCAGCGGGGCTGGCGCCACCGGCTCCAGGTAGCCGACATAGTCCTGCGGCCGGGCGAACTGCAGCAGCTTGGCGACGATCAGCCGGATGCGGTGCACCTGCTCGTGGATCAGGCGGATTTCCGGCGCCACCGGCTCGGCGGCCGGGCCGAGCAGGTCGCGCAGCACGTCGAGGTTGCCCTGGATGACGGCTACCGGATTGTTGATCTCGTGGGCGACGCCGGCCGTCAGCTGGCCGATGGCGGCCAGCTTCTCGTTCATCACCAGACGCGACTGGGCCGCCTTCAGGTCGGCAACTGCCTGCTCGAGGGCCGCCGTGCGCTCGGCAACCTTGGCGTCGAGCGATTCGCCCCAGCGTTTGAGCGAGGTGGCCTGGGACTCGAGGCGATCGAGCATCTGGTCGAAATGCGCGGTGACGACACCCAGCTCGTCCTGGCTGGCAACCGGCCCGACGCGGGCCGAGACATCGCCGTGCTCGATGGCGTTCATCGTCGCGTGCATCCGCTCGATCGGCCGGAAGATGCGGCGCGCCCAGAAGACGGCGAAGATGCCGGCAACCGTCATGGCGAGCAGGAAGAGGCCGATGACCAGGGCCAGGGCCTGGCGCCGGGCAGCCGAAAACGGCCCTTCGAGATAGCCGACGTAGAGCATGCCGATGCGCCGCTGGCGGCTGTCGATCAGCGGTTCGTAGGCGGAAACGTACCAGTCGGTGACGACGAAGGCGCGGTCGAGCCAGGTCTTCCCCTGGCCGAGCACGGCCTCGTGGACCGCGGCCGAAACGCGCGTGCCGATTGCCCGCCCGCCCTCGAACAGGCGGACGTTGGTGGCGATCCGCACGTCGTCGACGAACAGGGTGGCGGTTCCGGCACTGCCGAAGGGCAGGGAGCCCTCGGGATAGACGATCTGGTTGATGTAGTCGATGAAATCGAGATTCCGGTTGAGCAGCAGGCCACCGACCAGAACGCCGACCAGACGCCCCGCCGCATCGCGCACCGGCGCGGCGCTGTGCATGACGAGTCCGCGGTCTTCGTTCTGCCGTTCGTCAGGGCGGGCGTTGGCCGTCGGCAGCAGCGGGATCATCGCGCGCTCGGCCAGCAGCGGATCGAGGGCATGCAGTTGCCGGGCGCTGAAGATCTCCGTCTCGGTCGCCGAACGGCCGGCCAGCGCCGCGGCGACCACCGGCCATTCGGCAGCTGCCTGCTGGCTGCGGCCGATATCCAGATAGTCGAGGAAATCCAGCTTGCGGACCCGGCGCACTTCGGCCAGCAAGGGCTCGATATTGCCCGGCGTCGCCCGCAGACGGGCGGCGAGACGTTCGGAAGCGGCCAGTGCCTCGATCGAACCGCCGACACTCTCGGCCACGCGCTCGTAATAACCGTGAGCCACCGCCAGATCGGCACGCACCTTGGTGATCAGCAGACGATCGAGATAGTCGCCGCCCCAGATCACCAGTACGCCGAGCAGCAGCGGCAGAACCACGCCCAGCGGCAGCAGGGCGAGCAGCAGCAGGCGGCGACGGATCGAGCAGCGCCCGGCTGGCGGCGGGACCGGCAGGGGTGCCGCCGGCACCGGTTCAGTGGACATCCGGGACGCCCCAGGCCTGGCACTTGCGGTCCAGGGTCTTGCGCGAGACGCCCAGACGGCGCCCGGCTTCCGACTTGTTGCCGTCGCAGGCGGCGAGCACGGCCAGGATGTGGCGTTTCTCGACCGCCTCCAGCGTCTCGTCGGTGGCGCCGGCGGCCGGGACGGTGCCCCTGGGCTCCGGCCCCAGATCGAACCAGCCGAGGATCAGCGAGCGCTCGACGAAGTTCTTCAGTTCGCGCACATTGCCCGGCCAGTCGTAGGCCGCCAGCCGGGCCAGGGTGCGGCCATCGAGCGCCGGCCGCGGCATGTCGAGACTGAGGCCGATCTGGCCGATGAAATGGGCGATCAGTTCGGGCAGATCCTCGGTGCGCTCGCGCAGCGGCGGCAGCGTCACCTCGAACACCTGCAGGCGGTAATAGAGATCCTGGCGGAAGCGCTGCTGCGCCACTTCGTGCTTCAGGTCGCGGTTGGTGGCGGCGATGACGCGCACGTCGACCGGGATTTCCTGCTCGGAGCCGACCGGCCGGATGCGCCGTTCCTCGAGTACGCGCAGCAGCTTGGCCTGGGCGGCAGCCGGCATCTCGGCAATCTCGTCGAGGAAGAGCGTACCGCCGCGGGCGTAATAGAACAGCCCTTCGCGACTCTGCTGGGCGCCGGTGTAGGCGCCGCGCACATGGCCGAACAGCTCCGACTCGATCAGTTCGGCGGCAATCGCCGCGCAGTTGACCGGTACGAAGGGGCCGCTGGCGCGCGGGCTCATCCGGTGCAGGGCGCGGGCCGCCACTTCCTTGCCGGTGCCGGATTCGCCGGTCAGCAGCACGGTGGCCGGCGTCGGCGCAATGCGCCGCAGGCGCTCGCCGACATCCCGGATGATCGGGGAACTGCCGATCATGCCTTCGATGTCCGGCGTCCGCTCGCTGACCTCGCGGCGCAGCACGAAGTTCTCGCGCATCAGCCGCGAGCGCTCGAAGCAGCGCTGCACCGAATTCAGCACCTGGGCCAGCGAAAACGGCTTGAGCAGGAAATCGGCGGCGCCGGCGCGCAAGGCGTCGATGGCGGTATCGAGATCGGCATAGGCGGTCATCAGCACGACATCGCCGGCATAGCCGTCGGCGCGCAGTTCGTGCAGCCACTCGATGCCGGTACGACCGGGCATCGCGATGTCGAGCACGATCAGGTCGTACAGCCGGCGACGCAGCAGGGGTTCGGCCTGCTCGACGCTGCCGGCGACATCGACGACGCCGCAGCGCGGTGTCAGCGCCCGCTGCAGGAAGCTGAGCATGCCGGGCTCATCGTCGACGATGAGCACCGAGTAATGTTTCCAGGGCGCCTCGAGTGGCGGCGCTATGTTTGTATTCATGTCTCTCTCCGGGGATCGCTGGATGATCGCAAACAACGGGCGGCGAAGGCAATCGGCAAGCACCGGCGGCGCCGGCGTTCAGCCGCCCGGACGCTCCCACGGCGGAACGGGATTGAACTCGCGCTCCAGCGCATCGAGGAAGACCCGTACCTTGGGCACGCGCACCCGGCTCGGCGTATAGCAGGCATGGACGTGCGTGCCGAAGCGGGTCACCGGTTCGTAGTCGCCGAGCACTGCCTGCAGGCGCCCCGCGGCGAGGTCGGCAGCGCACAGGTAGGTGGCCATGATGGCCAGCCCCTGACCGGCCAGCACCGCCTCGCGGACGCAGTCGAGATTGTTGAAGCGCAGGCGGCTGCTGACCGGCACGCGGATCTCGTTGCCGCGCCCATCGGCCAGGCACCAGTCGGCCGTCTCGCCGGCAACCAGATAGTTGAAGCAGGAATGGCCAGCCAGCTCCTGCGGCGTGCGCGGTTCGCCGTGTGCCGCCAGGTAGGCCGGGGCGGCGCAGATCACCCGTTTCAGCGGCACCAGCTTGCGCGCCACGGCCTCCTCCGGCGGAGCCTTGGTCATGCGCAGGGCGATATCGATGTTGTCGGCAAACAGATCCACCGACTGGTCGGTCAGCACCAGTTCGCAGGCGAGTTCGGGATAGCGGGCGGTCAGCCGGGGCAACAGGGGGGCCACGTACATCCGGCCGAAGCTGATCGAGGCGCTGATGCGGAGGACGCCACAGGGCTGTTCGCCAAGGTTGCGGACGGCGATCTCGGTGCCGCGGATCGCCTCCAGCGTCCGTCGTGCGTGCTGCAGGAAGACTTCGCCTGGCGGTGTCAGGACCAGGCGTCGCGTCGACCGCTCGATCAGGCGTACGCCGAACGAGCGCTCAAGCTCGGCGATCTGCTTGCTGACCTGTGCCCGCGTGCATTTCAGTCCGCGCGCCGCCCCCGCCATGCTGCCCGCTTCGACGACGCGGACAAAACTTTCCCAAGCCCCCAGCCAGTTCATATTGTCAATGATCCGTTGACGTAACGCCGCCAATTATGGGCGATTCCGCCGGGATTTTCCGCCGCCGCTTCTGCAATAATCGGCCATCCATCCCCTCACCGGAAAACCTTCATGCTGCGATCCCTGAGCCGCCCCGACATCCTGATCACCACCCTCGCCGCCGGCGGCATCATGATGGTGACCATGGGCGCCCGCCAGTCGCTCGGCCTGTTCATCAGCCCGATCGACATGAGCACCGGCCTGGGTATCGCCAGCATCAGCCTGGCACTGGCCATCGGCCAATTCACCTGGGGAGCCATCCAGCCGGTGGCCGGCGCCGTCGCCGACCGCTACGGCCCGCGCGCCGTGCTCATCGGCGGCCTGCTCGTCCTTGCGCTGGGCAGCGCCGTCACGCCCTTCATGACCACCGGTTTCGGCCTGATCGTCTCGCTCGGCCTGCTCTCGGCCATGGGCTCGGGTGCCGGCAGCTTCTCGGTGCTGCTCGGCGCCGCCGCCCAGCGCCTGCCCGTCGAGGCACGCGGTGCCGCCTCCGGCGTCATCAACGCCGGCGGATCCTTCGGCCAGTTCATCTTCGCGCCGATCCTGCAGAAGCTGATCCAGGTCTTCGGCTGGATGGGCGCCATGTGGAGCCTGGCGCTGATCACCCTGGCCGCCCTGCCGCTGGTCGGCAAGCTGACCGGGCCGCGCAGCGCCGCGCCGGTGCATCACGCCCACGAGGAAGGCGGCCTCAAGCGGGCGATCGCCACCGCCATGCAGGATCGCAGCTACCTGCTGCTGCACGCCGGCTTCTTCACCTGCGGCTTCCACATCGCCTTCCTCGTCACCCACCTGCCGGGCGAGGTCAATCTGTGCGGCCTGCCGCCCTCGGTGGCCAGCTGGTCGCTGGCCATCATCGGCCTGGCCAACATCGTCGGCAGCATCTACGCCGGCCATTGCATCGCCAAGTACCGCAGCAAGTACGTGCTGGCCGCCATGTACTTCTCGCGTGCCGTGCTCGTCGGCCTCTACC
>WBUO01000196.1 GCA_008933675.1 Dechloromonas sp. | reverse complement strand
GACCGGATCGGTTTTCCGCTTCAGTGTTCCGGGGAGGCTGAGCCAGATGATGGCTGCGACGGAAAAGACCAGACTGGCGATGGTCATCGTGACCGCGAGCCCGAAATGCTCGGCGATCTGGCCGGTCAGAAGCGGTGCGAAGAAGCTGAAAATGCGTCCCCAGTTAAAGATAGATGCGGCGGTCGATTTCAGGTGAGAGGGATAGAGTTCGGAGAGCCAAGGCCCCCAGACAACGCTGCAAGCGAGGCAAGTGCCATAGCCAAAGGCGACGATGTTGAGGACAGCGGGACTGATCGGAGCGTAGAGATAAACGAGGATGAGCGCTGCTGCGAGGAAGAAGCCAACCGCAGCGGCCCGACGCCCGAAGCGGTCGCCGACCCATCCCCAGAAGAATCCGCCGATGACGCTGCCTGCAAACATCCAACTGACCGACACGCCGATTGCCGCGTCGCCGAACATGCGTACGGTCTTGAGATAGGTCGTCGCCCAGCCACTGAAGGCCTGATAAGCGAAGAAATTGAAGCCTGATACCATAGTCAGCATGATCGTCTGGCGACGGAACGTCGGTGAGAAGAGCTCGCTGATCGGCAGCCTGCCTTTCGCCGTCGCGGTGGTAACGGCACCGCCGAACGGGATCGTCTTTCGGTCGTTCGGAATGGCAAGGGGCGCTAGAAAGGCCAGCGCGACCGGAACTGCGCCAGCCCATAACAGCAGGTGCCAGTCGAGCGAACGTTCGAATATGAAGGTCGACGCAGCGCCCAGGAGCGAGACAGCCAGATAGGAGGAGCCCATAATGACCGAGGCGACGCGCCCGCGAACCTCGGAACTGAAAAGTCCGGCATAGATGCCGACGGTAATTGGATACATCGATCCGGTAAAATAGCCGAGCACGAAGCGCTGGGTCAGAATCTGAGGATAGCTGGTGACGAGAGTTCCAAGCGCAAGGACGGTGCCATAGCCAACCATGACCACCATCAAAGCGTTGCGGCGGCCAAAACGGTCAGCGAGCTGGCCGTTGATAACCGCCCCGATCAACGCCCCAAGCGCCTGGACGCTGTAGAGCGACCCGGCCTCGGTCAGGCTAAGCTTCAGGTCGTTCGCAATATAGGGGCGAAGGACATCAACCGTATTCCATGCCCATGCATAGAAAATATAAGCGACGGCTAGAAAGCCGAGGGCGATGAGACGGCGCGTCAGCGGTATGTCTTCGGCGCGCGGAAAGGGCCTGTCAGTGGTTTCTGTCATCATCATCCTCCCAGACGCGGCATTGCAATCATTTGAGTTCGAATGCAATCGGTTTGTTGCGGGTCTCGCCTGGGGATGCGGTAATAAATCAACGAAAATAGGCGATGTTCGGGATGGAAAGATGCGCTTCCTATGCATGAGTCGAAAACATCTTGTTTGAATTTTGCATTCGAAGTACAAACGAGATCGGGGCCGTTTCGAGTCCCTTTGAGACCTAGGGGGAATCATGCACTGCACAAATCGGATGCGTTTCTGGACAGCCGGAAGCCTCACCATCGCGGCCCTGCTCTCGGCAGCGCCGGCGGCCGCTCAGGAGGCCGCAGCCACACCCGCCGCGGATACCAAAGAAGAGGGCGGCCTGAGTGAGATCGTCGTCACTGCGCAAAAACGGTCGCAGAACCTGCAGGACGTTAGCGCGACGGTTCAGGCCCTTTCCGGCGAAGATCTCGCCAAAAGCGGTATTAACGACGTTTCTCGCCTCGAGCAGCTTTCGCCCGGCATGGTTTTCGCAAAGGGCGGCAACGATTCGAAGATTGCGCTTCGCGGCGCGAACTCGAACAGCACGTTCGCGGATAACACATCGATTGTCGGCTTCTTCGTCGACGGCGTCTTCAAGCCACGTTCTTCTCAGCAGTCACGTGCCTTCTTCGACGTGCAGCGTCTTGAGGTCCTGCGTGGCCCGCAGGGCACGCTCTATGGCCGTAACACGCTCGGTGGCGCGATCAATATTTACACCAATGCGCCCGATACCTCCTTGCCCGGCCTCAGCGGCAGCATCGACACGCGCTACAGCCGCTTTAATGATCTGCGTAACGAGCTGGTAGTCAATGCGGGCATCAGCGACAATTTTGCCGCACGTTTTGCGCTGCTGACCGACAATAGCGATGGCTGGGTCAAAAATTTGATCGGACCGAATCTCGGTGTCGCGGATACCTTTTCATTCCGCGCGTCGGCGCTCTGGAAGGCGAGCGACAAGGCCGACTTCACGCTTCGCTTCACGCGCATCGCCGAAGATGGCAATCCGGCCGGCATGTTCGCTATCAACGGCGCCTGCCGCACGGTTGCGACCAACGGGTTGACGGACCCGTTCGGCCCAGTCTTTGATTGCCAGAACCCGCGTCGCGGGTCTGGTGGGACACCCGCATTCGATATGATCGACGGCCAGCCTGGTCTGTCGAACAAGGATAAACGGACCGTCATTCGCGATTATGTCCACGATGATCGGCTGCGTGAAGCGAACATTACGCTGGAAAGCAATTTCGATTTCGGCGGCGTGGCTCTGAAATCGATAAGCTCCTTCACCAACTACAAGTCACTGCTCGGAAACGATTCGGACTATAGCGCGAATGCGCACGGGCGCGAGTGGGTGGAAGAAAACAATAAGTCCTACACGCAGGAAATCCAGCTGATCTCGCAGTGGGACGGTCCGTTGGAGCTCACTGCGGGTGGCTATGCTTCGTATGACAAGCTGCTATTTTCCTACTCGTCGCTGCGTCATACGGTCGACGACCTTTCAGCGCGCCCGACAGCGACATCGACCAACGGCGTGACATTGCCAGTGCAAACCGGTACCCCGCTGGTGTCGCTGGCCAATTCGATCAACTCGGCATCGAACAACACACAGTTCATCAACAGCCGCTATCTCGGGATCTTTGGCGAAGCGAAATTCTCGATCACCGATGCACTCCGGATCATTGGCGGGATACGCTATAACAATGAACGTAAGCATGCGATCAACGGAAATGCGGCTTATTTCGGTAGCCTCACGCCGAGTGTCGCGCCGACGGATCCGCGCGTTGTGTTCCCCTATAATCCAGCCACCGCCACCGCGAAGAGCGATGTCACCGCGACTTTCGAGAACGTAACATGGCGCGCCGGCGCCGAGTTCGACGTCAATCCCGACGTCATGCTCTACGGCACCGCGTCGACCGGCTTCCTATCGGGGGTGATGAACCAGAACGGGACGGTCACCCAACCGCAAAAGTCGCGCTCATACGAACTTGGGATGAAATCGCGCTTCTGGGATCGCAGGGCCGAACTCAACATCTCGCTCTACGACGTGCGCTATTCTGATTTGGCCACGACCTTCCAGATTCCGAACCCAGCCAATGCGGGCTCGTTCATTACGCTTTCGTCGAACGGCGGCGTATTGAAAGCGCGCGGGGCAGAAGTCTCGCTCGCGCTGCTGCCGGTGGACTCCTGGAAGATTTCGATCGGCGCCTCTTATCTGGATGCAAAATATGGCCGCTTCGGGATCAATCTGCCCGGCGGTTTCCAGGTCATCAACGGTGCGGTTCCAGCCAGCCGCTTCATCGACCTGCGTGGCGAGCGTCCGCCTTATACGCCCGAATTCACCTTCTCGGTCGCCACGGGATATGATTTCGATATCGGCGTCGGTACGCTGACGCCGCAAGTGCAGTTCCGCTATAGCGACTCCTATTTTGCGCACGGCGGTTTGCCTTATGATCTATCTGGTTTCCAACCAAGCTTCACGCAGACTGACGTAAGGCTCTCGTTCCAGTCGGCTGACGAACGGTGGACGCTCGAAGTCTATGGCGAAGATCTCGAGAATGAGATGCTCAATCAGCGGACGCAGACCGGCGGCGACGGGCTGCAGCAGGCGAACTGGGGCATGCCGCGCAACTACGGCGCGCGCGTGAAGATCCGCTTCTAGGCTTAGCGGAAAGACTAAAAAGGAAAGGGGGGCTTTTGCCCCCCTTTTTTGTTCGGGAAATTGGCGTCGAGAGCCGAAGCCCCCGGCGACGCTTTTTGTCAGTCAGCCGCCGCCTGCTTCACGGCATTGGTGCGGGCACCGATGATCTGCGCAAGCACGGCAATCTCGTCGAACAATCGCCATTCGCGCAAAATCTTGCCGTCCTTCATCTCGAAATGCGTCGCGCCGAGGATCTTGACCGGACTGCGCGTCGGCGGTCCATAGAGCGGTACGCCCGAATAGGTGCCATGAAGTACCCAGATCACGGCGATGCGCTGGCCGAGTTCGTTAGACTGGCAGACGACGAGATCACGCACCTCGATTTTTCCGTCTGGAAAGACGGCGAGGAGGTCGATGATCTGTTGCTGATAGGGGTCAATCGCCTGCGCGCGATGCAGGCGCACGGTATGGCAAACAACCTTTGGATCGCAATAATCAACGACGCGGTCGAACCGGCGTCGATTCCAAACCGTCTCGTACATGTCGAGGATCATCCGGCATTCGGCATCGAATCGCTCGGGACGAACCCCGGACACGCCCTCGCGCGCGGGGTTGAGGTAGGATCCTGCAAACGGGCCGGCGTCGTCTGCAATTGCCATGATCTCGCCCGTAACCGGGGAGGCCTTAGCAAGATCCGCGGCGACCGTTTCCGGATCGATGCCGAGCGATTGCAGTACGGCATATTCATCGCGCACCAGCCATTCTTCGACCACTTTACCGTCTTGAACCCGGCAATGTGCGATCGTGCGCGACACCCAGTTTTTTCCGGTCGGGGCGCCGTACGTCCAATATCCCAGATTGGTCCCGGTCTTAAGGACCCGATGCGAACTGATAAAGCCCATCGGTCCGCGCTGTTCCCAGACGACGTCTTCGCCCGACCCGCCGCCGCCGTTGGGGAAAGCGCTCATCTTCTGGACGCTGTTTAAGATCACATGCTCGAAGTCGTAAGTCTCTCCATAGGCGGTGTGGACCTTGATATCGTCGGCATAATGTTCACCGAGGCGGCCAAGTCCCTTGTCGATCCAAATCTGATCGGTCCAGGACAAAATATAGTCGCGGGGGTCGCGAAATGGCGCATAGGCGGCCGGCTCCAAGTCGGCGAGGGGGTCAAAATCTGGCATCATGCATCCTCATTTGTTGCATTCGAATGCTAAACTTCTTCCTGCCTCAATTCAAGTGTCGGCGAGTCTCGCGGAGGCTCCACGGACCAGTTCGCCGGAAAAGACTCGCTTTTCGGTGATCAGCTGAGGGTCGTCGATGCGCGCCATCAGCATATCAATCGCGGCATCGACCATCAGATTCGTGGGCTGTCGGATCGTGACGAGATCGTAACTCGCCCATTGCCCGGGTGCCGAGCCGTCGAAGCCCACGATCGAAATATCTTCGGGAATCCGCAGGCCCAGCGCATGACGGGCCTCGTCAATGCAGCCGATTGCGAGCATGTCATTTGCGCAAATGATGGCATCAGGCTGCGCTGAGCCGGCTGCGAGTTTGCGCATCGCCTCGCGCCCGCCCTGATAGGTGAAGTCGGCAACGACGATTTCGACTGGTTTCACGCCGATATTTGCCAGCCGGTCCGCCGCGCTCGATACCCGCTGCCGGCTCACAGGCGAATCCTCCGGGCCCGATACGATGGCAATTCGGCGATGCCCTGCAGCGCAAAGCCCATCAACCAGCCAGCGTTCGCCTTCGGACTGGTCACAGGAAACGCTATTTACCGGCACGTCTTCATAGGCTCGATTGACGAAAACCAGCGGAATTTCGCGCTGCGACAACATGTCGACATGCCGCGGAGGCAGCGTAACCGCGGCTACGACCCCGGCGACGCGATACTGCCAAAGCTGGTCGATCACATGATCGGCGTCGCTTTCGTGATCGAGTGTGAAGAGCAGCGTGTTGAGCCCGCGGGCGCTGAGCGCCTGGCCTAGAACCGAAGTGAATTCTGGATTGAAACCCAGGTTCGCGACAACCACCGCGACGAGGCTTGATCGGCGCGTAATCAGGCTCCTGGCGATCGCATTTGGCTGGTAGCCCAGCTTGTTCACCGCCTTCAAAATCTTAGCGCGGGTTCGCGCCGAAACGCTGGCTCCTGGCGTAAAATATCGAGACACCGCGGACTGTGAGACGCCGGCTTCCCGCGCAACATCGTAAGATGTGACGGGTTTTGCCTTGTCCGCTCCGTCGCTCGCCGCTTGTGTCGATCTTCGCGCCATAATCGGGTGTCCGTCATCCTTGTCATTGCCGGTCCGAGCCGGCGCTCGCTTTTTTAACTTCCTCTTACCGCGAAGCAAAACATCAATTGCCTCGAAGTGACTATTGTATGCATTCGAATGCAGTGCTACGGCCGGGTAATCGCCGTGACCGGCGCAATGTTCAGCAGCGGGGTGAGGGTTAATCATGAATGCGACGAGTAGCGATTGTGTCAGCGCCGCGAGCCGGCTGATCCGCTATGAGGATCTTGTGCCGTGCCAGCTCGCCTTCATCGATTGCAAGCTGCCCGGATCGGATCGCAAGCTCAACTACTCGATTATCGGGCCAGGCGTCACCCAGTCCGCCGAGCAGGTTGTCAACCTCGCCGAACCGCACGGCTTCGCGCTTGGAGTCGCGGCGATGCCGCGCGGCGTCACGAACAATCTCCACATGCACTATACCGCCGAGGTCTTCATGATCTATCGGGGGGAATGGACCTTTCGATGGGGCCCCGACGGTAAGGACGGCGAAATCGTCGGGCGGGCCGGCGATACGCTTTCGATCCCAACCTGGATATTCCGTGGTTTCACCAACACGGGCCCCGACGACAGTTGGATATTCACCTTGCTTGGGCAGGATGAATCGGGCGGCGTTGTGTGGCATCCTAGTATTTTGGACAATGCAGCGGAGCACGGGCTTTATCTAACACGCGACAATATGATGGTGGATACCGCCGCTGGTGCGCCCAAGCCGGCGGACGAAGACCTGATCGCTCCTCTTAGCGAAGCCGATATCGCAGCGATGCGATCCTATACTCCTGAACAGATGCGTGCGCGAATGGTCGCGGCCGAAGAGCTCGTCTGGTCCGGCGCGGCCACCCTTGACCATGTCGTACCCGGTCATGGATGCGACATCGCGCCGGTGATTGGTCCGGGGATGTCCGAAGACCGCGATGCAGACGCCAAAATCCGCAATCCGCACGGCTTCAGCCTCGAATATATGCGCATCGGGCCCGGTCAGCAGGTCGGTCCTTTCCGGATCGCTCAGAAGCAGGTGCTCATTGTGCGCGAAGGATCTCTCGAAATCGCACTCGGGCCTGAAGGCAGCGGAAACAGCGCAAGGGCCGAACCCTGGTCGACATATTCGGTGCCGGGAGATGTCTGGCGCACGTACCGGTCGGTCGGTGACGTGCCAGTCCTGATGAGCGTGACGACTGCCGGTGACGCGCGTGCGATCATCGAGTGGGACGCCAAGCTTGTCGAGCAGGCTTTCGCGGCTAACCTCGGACGGGACCCGAACGGATATCTCGCGCCAGCCTCCTTGCTGCCGGAGAAATAAGGCAATGCGTGTGAACAGGCTGCGCCAGCTCAAGGTCGAAGGGCGCCCGATCGTCAATGCCTGGCTTTCGATCGGGTCCGGCTACGCGGCGGAATCGATCGCGCATCAAGGGTTCGATGCAGCGACGGTTGATTGCCAGCACGGCATGATCGGATTTGAGACCGCGCTTGCGATGTTTCAGGCGATATCAACCACTGATGCGATACCGCTGGTACGTCCTTCCGCGCTCGTGCCGTCGGAAATTATGCGTTTCCTCGATGCGGGTGCTTATGGCGTGATATGTCC
>WBUO01000195.1 GCA_008933675.1 Dechloromonas sp. | reverse complement strand
GCACTCGTCGCTGCGGCTCAAGGACGAAAGCAAAAATGCGAAATGCATGCTGGTCACCAGCACGATCCCGGGCGAGGGCAAGTCGTTTGTGACGAGCAACCTGGCCCTCGCCTTCGCGGTCCACGGGGAGAAAGTGATCATCATCGATGGCGACCTGCGCAAGCCCACGGTCCACAAGGGATTCAAGCTCGAGAATACCAAGGGCGTGATCGATGTCTGTTCTGGCAAGCTGACGCTGGATGAGGCCATCGCTCGTCAGGTACATCCCAACCTCGACGTCCTCCCGGCCGGTGGCCGCGCCAAGAACCCGACGCACATCCTCAATGGCAAGGGCTTCGAGCTCATGCTGTCGGAGCTGCGCAAGCGTTACGACCGCGTCTTCATCGACACGCCGCCGATTGCGGCCGTGAGCGACTCGCTGATCATCTTGCCGCTGGTGGATGGCTCGATCTTCTCGATCTACTTCAACAAGGTCCGCCGCAAGGCCGCGCAGTTCGCCGCGAGCCGACTGATCAACTCCAACATCCCCAACTTCGGCGCAGTCCTCAACGGCCTTAACCTGGCGGTCTCGGGCTACTACTACGCCCAGTACTACGACAAGTCTTACAAGGACTACTACATGGTTAAGGCTGCCAAGGAGGACCAAGAGCATGATCGTGAACACGGACCTGCGAGAGGCTAGGGGTTGGCACTTGGATTCCGTTTAGTGGTGGCGATGTTCTCGGTCTTCTCGACGAGAAGCGTATGCTCGCGGGATTACATTCGCTAGGATAGCGAGTTAAAAGGTTAGGAGTAGCTCTTTTACTTCATTTTGAATTGAACTAGGTCGGTCGCCTGTGTGAACTCGCTGAGTGGCCGTAAGCACATCAAAAACCCCGGCGCCGAGATCGGCAGCAATGCTCCCAGCGAGTACTGAACCGTCGCGTTCCAGTTCCCGTTTGGTAATTGCTGGTGATCGCCATGCTGCGATCGTCCATTTCGAATCTGAGATTGTAGCCTTTTTCGTCGACGCGGCGATTTCGCTGGGCGTGCCAAAATCAATTGCCGCGGTATATGGCATCCTTTTCGCATCGCCTGTGCCACTCAGTTTTTCAGAGATTTCTGCCCGTCTCGATTTTTCCGACGGCTCTATCAGCCAAGGGCTAAAAACCCTTCGCGAAATGGGTGCAATCCGGTGTACCTCCATTGATGCGCCGACGGCAAAATCGGGCTCTCCCAATCCATACGGCCGCACTTGTTTTGAACCAGATATGGAGATGCGACGCCTGATTCACCGTTTTTTTGAACAGCGCATCGAGGCACAACTCCAAAATGGTAAGCGCCGGCTTTCGTCGCTACAGGCGATGGTCTCAATCCATGGAACCAAGGAAAAAAGAATCCTGGATGACCGCCTTTTCAAACTCCGTAGATGGCATAATCGGACGCGTGCGATGATCCCATTACTCAAGACATTTCTCAAACTCGCCTAGGTTCCATATTTCGGCTCTCAACGGCACGCAGCTCAATGATCCAAGACGGCATTTTGTTTCCAAAGATGTAGTAGCAGAGTGTATTACTCCTCTGCCGCAATTAAGATTTATGCCATTTATATTCACCCATGCTCCGCAGCGTTTGGTAATAGCGCTTGCCGCAGGCTTGCTAACAATCGCGGTTACGCTTTCGATCTACGGATCGTCACAACCGTCGGAGCGGACCCTTCTTGGGGCGGTCGCGAATTTACTTCCTGCATCCGAATTAATATCCGATTGGGAAATTGCAATAATGCCGGTGGCAGCGACGCCGGAAATGAAGAAGGCTGTCGCAGAGATGCTAAATTACGATGATGCGGTCTTCGTCAATTACGTTCGGGGTAAAATGAGGATATCAGTATACATCGCCCATTGGAATCCAGGCAAGATGTCGCATCGACTGGTCGCTGGTCATACTCCTGATGTATGTTGGACACAGGCCGGTTGGCAATGCGAGTCTGGGCGGACAGTAAGCGATCTTGAGGTACGTGCGAGACGCCTCCAGCCGGCGGAACTGCGCACCATGACCCAGCGCGGAGTCACGGAATACGTGATTTTTTGGCATTTGGTAGGGAATCAGGCGGTAACTTATGGGACTAATTGGAGACCGCCATGGTACGCCATGTTTCTAGACATTTGGCAGAGTGGGCTGCAGCTTAGGAAAGAGCAGCTTTTTGTGCGAATATCTAGTAATCAACCGTTGGGTGATTTCTGGCTTGCTGAGCCAGTGCAAATCTTGGCCTCCAATCTAGTCGATCTCGGCTCCCTAGTTTCTGCCGGTTCCTGAAAATTTAAACAGATATGAGCAACACACACCAGAAAACCGTCTATGTTGGCATGAGTGCCGACTTCCTCCACCACGGGCACTTAAATATACTTCAGAATGCTAGATCGCTGGGTAGTGTTACCGTAGGGCTGTTGACTGACCAAGCGATCGCGAGCTATAAGCGGCTTCCATTTTTGAGTTGGGAGGAGCGCAAGGCAGTCGTCGAAAACATTAAAGGTGTCGATCGCGTGGTTCCGCAGGAAACACTCGATTACGTCCCGAACCTTGAGCGGTATAAGCCAGATTATGTCGTACATGGATCGGACTGGAGAGAGGGCCCGCAAAAGGAGACCAGGCAGCGTGTTATAGACGCCATTTCGCGTTGGGGTGGGCAATTGGTGGAGCCAGAATATACACCTGGAATTTCGTCTACAAAGATTATAAACGCGATGAAGGAAGTCGGAACCACTGCTGAGATCCGGCTTCGCCGACTCAAGCGTTTACTCGCTGCAAAGGGGATGGTGCGGATCATGGAAGCACACAACGGACTTTCCGCTTTGATAGTCGAGAATGCCCATGTCTCGTCTGCGGGGAATAGGAGAGAATTTGACGGGATGTGGCTTAGCAGTCTGACGGATTCGACCGCAAAAGGACGACCCGACATCGAGTTGGTCGATCGGACGTCCCGTATGCAGACTATGAATGAAATCCTCGAGGTCTCGACTAGACCGATTATCTTTGACGGAGATACGGGTGGACCCAGCGAACACTTCAACTATTTCGTCAAAACGCTGGAACGTCACGGGGTTTCTGCCGTTATCATCGAAGACAAAACAGGGTTGAAGCGTAATTCGCTATTGGGAACTGACGTCGAGCAAACGCTGGATTCTGTCGAAAATTTTAGCTTCAAGATCTCGCAGGGTAAAAAGGCCCAAGTGACCGATGAGTTTATGATCATCGCACGTATCGAGGCGCTGATTGCTGGCTATGGTGTCGATGAAGCGATTAATCGGGCCAAAGCCTATATCGCTGCCGGCGCGGACGGAATTATGATTCATAGTCGACACAAGGACGGCCTCGAGATTAAAGCGTTTTGTGACGCATACAGGAAGCTCGAACGACGGGTCCCGCTTGTTGCTGTGCCAACCTCCTATAACCACCTAACAGAAGACGAGTTGCAGGCGATGGGATTTAGTATCGTGATATATGCGAATCATTTGTTAAGGAGTGCATATCCAGCGATGAAGCAAACGGCTGAACAGATCCTAGCATGCGGTCGCTCTCTTGAAGCAGACAAAGGTTGTATGCCGATCAAGGACATTCTGACGTTGATTCCAGGTGGCGTATAGTTTGAAAGCTATCCAAATATGATTCCCTGCGACAAATTCTACTCGGCGCTGATTAACGAAAATATCGGGTTTTTCGCTGGCGTCCCGGACTCGCTCCTTAAGGACATTTGCGGATACATCAGTGATCATGCGCCAGCGGGGAGGCACGTAATTGCTGCTAACGAAGGTGCTGCGTTGGGGCTCGCGGCCGGCTCTTACCTTGCGACAGCCCGGCCGGGCTTGGTCTACCTGCAGAATTCGGGTCTTGGAAATTTGATAAATCCCCTGACTTCGCTTACTGACCCTGAAGTATACTCGATACCAGTGCTCCTATTGATTGGCTGGCGAGGCGAACCTGGCGTGCATGATGAACCTCAGCATCGGAAGCAGGGTCGCGTTATGTTGTCCACTTTGGACGCTCTGGAGATACCTTATGAGATCTTACCCGAATCGCTAGAGGCCGCAGAGAAGATTATCACCTCAGCCGCCAAGAGCATACGCGAAAGGTCAGCGCCTTATGCAATTGTTGTTAGGAAGAACACTTTTGAATCCTACAAGTTGCAGGGCAAAGCTCCCGACGCTCAGCTATTACGCCGTGAAGATGCGCTAAAGTTGATTCTTGATTCCTTGCGGGCCGATGAGGTGATTGTTTCTACCACCGGAATGGCCTCGCGTGAGGTGTTTGAGTACCGTGAAAATGCCAAAAGCGGTCATTCAAAAGATTTCTTGACCGTTGGTTGCATGGGTCATGCATCACAGATTGCATTAGGAGTGGCGCTTGAGAAACCCCATCGACCAGTCTACTGCCTAGATGGCGACGGTTCGACAATCATGCACATGGGTTCATTGGCAATAATCGGTGCAACGGGACTTCGAAATTTTCGCCATGTAGTAATAAACAATGGCGCGCATGATTCCGTTGGCGGGCAGCCAACCGTCGGGATGCACGTCAATTTCTCGGCTATTGCTACTGCTTGCGGTTATCGTTGGGTTCGCTCCACCAATGATCCTGATGTGATCCCTAGATTGCTTTCCGAAATGGCCAACTCTACAGGCCCGGCATTCTTCGAGATTAAGGTGAACAAAGGTGCACGGGCAGATCTTGGGCGACCAACCACGACCACATTCGACAACAAGCGTGAGTTTATGACATATCTGCAATGAATAGTGTTTGGTCATTTCATCACCCGACGCGAATCACATTTGGCGTCGGATGTGTTCCATTCGCATTGGAGCAAGTCCCGTATCGGAGAATGTTGTTGGTTACGACACCGGGAATGCACCGGCGCGGAACCTCGGATTGGTTGCGCGAAGCCTGTCGTGGTAAAGTTACTGCGTCATATGAGGCGGTAAAGCCAAATCCTGAGATGGCCGACTTGGATGATCTCGCGCTACGATACAAGGAGGGCAATTTCGATGCTGTTTTGGCGCTGGGCGGTGGCAGCGCGCTTGACACAGGAAAAATTCTCGCGGTGTTATTGGGCGCCGGCGGGGAGTTCACGTTACGAGGCCATTTCTTCGCTGGGGATTCAATGAGTAAAGCAAGGCCGTTGCCGGTAATAGCCATTCCGACAACGGCGGGAACAGGTAGTGAGGTCACACCATTTGCTACAGTTTGGGACATTCGAAACATCAAAAAGTTCAGTCTAGCTCATCCAACGATGTTTCCAGCTTATGCTCTGCTAGATCCAGCCCTAACGCATGAGCTCCCGTGGAATACCACGCTTGCGACAGGGTTGGATGCTTTCACACAGGCTTGTGAATCGGTGTGGAACAGGAATGCGAACCCAATTACTCTCGGATTTGCGTATGAAGCTGCCCGATTGGCGTGGGAAGCGCTCTCTAGAGGAGAGGACATAATAGGTTCGATCATTTACCGTACGAAATTGATGGAGGCGAGCCTACTAGCTGGACTCGCCATCAGCCACACGCGCACCGCACTGTGCCATTCGATGTCATACCCAATTACTGCACGATTTGGGCTATCGCACGGATTGGCTTGCGGGTTCACGTTGCCGGCGGTGTTGCGGTATAATTCCGAGTCCGATGATGGTCGATTGCGGGAACTAGCGAGACGTCTCGGCCATGCCAGCGTCGATGATCTCACTAGTGCGATCGCGGAATTATTGCGACGGCTTGGCGTATGGGCTCTAGTGCAATCGGCAGTCGGAGGTTCTCGGCAGCTATGGGAGCTGGAGTCCGACATGATCACGCCAGGCAGGGCAGATAACAATCTGCGCCCGGTTGAAACCGGCGCGCTTAAAGCGATTCTTGACGAGGCAATGCGCGACCTGGGCGCGGTTGAATAATGAAAAACGGAAACAAAAAGAGAATTGCGCTGGTCGTTGGGACCCGGCCAGAAGTCGTTAAGATGGCCCCCGTGTATCGGGCAATTAGCGAAAGCACCAGTCTGAGTCCTGTATTGATTTCGACCGGCCAGCACCGGCAGATGCTAGACCAAGCTTTTGCAGTATTTGGCCTGAAACCCGATATCGATTTTAACCTAATGCAGCCGGGTCAGGGTTTGCCCGAGTTGACCGCTCGAGTCATGACACACATGTCGCAAGCGCTGCAAAGCATCGGCCCGGCTGCCGTTCTGCTCCAAGGAGACACTACTACCGTACTGGCTTCCGCGCTCGCGGCCTTCTACCAGCGAATTCCTATAGGCCATGTTGAAGCAGGGCTTCGCACATATGATTACGCAGCCCCTTGGCCAGAAGAGATGAACCGGCGCCTCACTGACCCAATTTCCCGGTGGTGTTTTGCTCCTACGGACTGGAGTGCGAATAACCTGCTAGCTGAGCATGTGCCAGCCGAACGCGTTCATGTTACTGGTAATACCGTTGTAGACGCGCTTTTTTGGGTGCGAGAGCGATCGCAAGGACATTCGATGAATGCAGAGGAGTTGTCGGAAAGGTGTCAGATTCCGGCGGCCTTCTGTAGTATGTACCTTCGCCAAGGGGGTGTACGGCGCCGCTGGGTCCTTATTACTGGTCATAGACGTGAATCATTTGGCGACGGCTTCGAGAATATTTGTCGGGCCATCACCGAATTGTCTGAGCGGTACCCTGATATTGGTCTATTGTATCCGGTGCATATGAATCCAAATGTCCAAGAACCGGTCCGTCGCATTCTAGGTGGTAATCCTCGGGTGGCCTTAATTCCACCTGTAACCTATGCGGATTTCATCTGGTTGATGGAACGTTGCGACTTTGTGCTCAGCGATTCGGGAGGCGTGCAAGAGGAAGCACCTTCCCTTGGGAAGCCGGTCTTGGTCATGCGCGAAACTACCGAGCGGCCAGAGGGTGTGAGGGCTGGCACATGCGTGCTGGTGGGTACTGATCCGAATTGTATAATCGGGGAATGCGCGCGATTATTGGATGATCCGGGCGAGTATCGGCGCCGCTCCCAATTGGCCAATCCATATGGCGATGGTCGAGCTTCGATAAAAATTCGCACTCTACTTGAGGCCGACTTGACACGATGAAGCGATGACGAGACGAGCGACAACAACCGTCGAGAGCCTGACCGTGGACGCATCATAACAATGTGTCGGAAAATCCGATCGAAAAGGTGAAAGTTCTGGCGGAATCGGCGCCACCGAGCGTCGGGATAAGTGCAGCTTGGAACTACGGCAACACCATGTTTGTCATTGTCCTTGGTCTTTTGTTGACTCCGTATCAGCTGGGAAAACTCGGTGTCGAATTCTACGGTGTCATCATGCTTGAGATGGCATTGCTATCGATTGCGACGTTGATCAATACTAGCCTAGTAAAAACAATGGTCGTCATGGCTGGAGGCAAAGACGCGTTGTCTTGGACGGATGGAGACAAGATAGCGAAGTATGCCAGCTTTGTCGTCTGTGCTGCAGGCGCATTTGCAGCATGGTTGATCTTGCCGGGCCTTAACATTCCTGCTGGCGGCCTCACTCAAGCGAGGTGGCTGATGGTTGCATTTTGCGTAAGCCAATCCTTTAGTATTATTGTAGCAACTAGCCAAGCGCGCCTGATGTTGTGCCAGCGTTTTGATTTACTGAATAAGGCACTGATCGCTGGACAGGTGGTGCAATGCGTGGTGATCGTCGCGCTATTCGAGTTGTTTCGACCATCGCTAGTTTTGCATGGCCTCGCCGTACTAGCGGCCGCGGCGACGTCCCGATTTCTGATCTGGAGATATATGACAACGTACATATC
>WBUO01000194.1 GCA_008933675.1 Dechloromonas sp. | reverse complement strand
ACCCCTACATCGTCGACAACCTCGGCGAGGCGCTGACCGCCAAGCGGCGCGGCCGGGCGCTGCTGCTCAGCCACCGCACGCCCGTGCTGGCCACCACCGGCCTGGCGCCGGGGATGGGACAGCTGCACGAACTGATGCACCAGTGGAGCATCGCCGACGACGGGCCGACCAAGCAGGCAGTCGGCGCCCGCTTGCTGGCACTGATTGTCGACAGCAACCTGCACCACGACCTGAAGTGGCCGGTCGAGCGCGTCCGCCGGGAGCTCGACGCCTTCCTCGAAGCGCTGCATCCCTGGCTCGACCAGCTCGCCCACGGCAGCCAGCCGCGCGGCCTGGCCGTGTTCGGTGTCGCCCCGGAGCCGGCGCTGCGCCGCCAGCTGATCCTGCAGACGCTGCGCACGCCGCTGCTCGATGCGCTGGGCGAGGACGTCGACGAAACCTTCCTGATGGACTATCGCCACATCGAGACCTCGCGCCCGATGCGCTGGCTGCAGGCGGCGCTCGTCGATGCCGAGGCCGCCAGCCGGCTCGACTTGCGCGCCGCGGCCAACGCCAGCGCCGTGCCCAACCGGGCCGGCGAGCGCGATATCGACCGCGACGCGCTGCGCGCCCTGGCCGAGCGGGCGCAGGCATTGGACCGGCTGTTCGCCGGCGACAACGAGATGCCGGCGCTGCTCGCCGCCCTCGACGGCCGCTTCGTTCCGGCCGCCTACGGTGGCGATCCGATCCGCAATCCGGACAGCCTGCCGACCGGCCGCAACCTGATCGGCCTCGACCCCAGCCGCCTGCCGACTCAGCAGGCCTACACCGTCGCCCAGCTGCTGTTCGACCAGTGGCTGGCCGATTGGCGCGCCAAGCACGGCAACCAGCCGCCCGAGCGCCTGGCCCTGTCGCTGTGGGCCGGCGAAACCTTGCGCCACCAGGGCGTCATGGAAGCCCAGGCGCTGGTGGCCCTGGGCGTGCGGCCGGTGTGGGACGAGGCGGGGCGGCCGCGCGGCGTGACGGTCATTCCCGCCGGCGAACTCGGCCGGCCGCGCGTCGACGTGCTGCTCAGCGTCACCGGCTCCTACCGCGACCAGTTTCCGGCGCTGATGGCCCTGGTCGATGCCGCCGTCGCCGCCGTCGCCGCTGCCGAACCGGCAGGGGCCATCGCCCGCCACAGCCAAGCGGTCGCCGGTGAACTGCGCCGTCAGGGCGCCACCGCCGAGCTGGCCGGACGCCTGGGCCGCGCCCGCGTCTTCGGCAACGCCAGCGGCGACTATGGCACCGGTATCTCCGACGCCGTGCTCGACGACCGCCTCCAGCAGCGCGACGACCGGCTCGGGCAACTCTTCCTGCAGCGCATGAGCCAGCCTTACGTCGACGGCGTGGCGCTCGCCGGCATCGCGCCGGGTCTGGCCGCCCGGGCGCTCGGCGCCCAGTTGCGGCGCACCGACGCGGCGCTGCTGTCGCGCAGCTCCCATCTGTACGGCATGGTCACCTCGGACGATCCCTTCCAGTACCTCGGCGGCCTTGCCGCCGCGGCGCGCACGGCCGGGCGGGCGGCGCCGCTCGAACTCTTCGTCAGCCAGCTGCAGAACGCCGACGAGCCGCATGGGCAGACGGCGCAGCAGAGCATCGCGCTGGAGATGCAGGGGCGCTACCTGCACCCCGGCTGGGTCGAGGCGCTGCAGAAGGAAGGCTACGCCGGCACGCTGCAGGTGCTGAAAGCGGCGCAATTCGCCTGGGGCTGGCAGAGCGTCGTCGACGACGCGGTGCGCGCCGACCACTGGCAGGGATTTCACGACGTCTTCGTCAAGGACAGACACGGCCTCGGCGTCCCCGAGTGGCTGCGCAGCCATCCGCAGGCCTATGCACAGACACTGGAACGACTGATCCAGGCGGCGCGACACAAGCACTGGGCGCCGGACACCGCCACCCGGCGCGAACTGGCCACGCTGTATCGTGAGCTGACGGCGGAAGCGCCGCTGGCTCGGCCGTCGAAGGCCGTCGAAGCCTGGGTGGCCGGCGAGCTGCCAGCGCAAGATGCATCGGGATCGCGCGGCGTAAGTCATCTCCTGCCTGGAGCCGAAGCCCTTCTGGTCGCCGATCTCGCATCACCGGCAACGCAGCTTCCGTCGATTGCGAGTACGACCTACGTGCCGGTGCGGGGTGAGAAACTGGCACGTCAGCCTGATTCGGCAACGCCGCTGTTCCCCTGGATAGTGTTGATCGGCTTGCTGCCGGTGCTCGGTGGTGCAATCCGCCAGTCCTTTTCTGGGCATGGGAAAAAGACTGGTGCCAATTGATCAGGGGATGACGATTCTGCCACTCCAAGCGATCAGTACCGGCCCCGGCGTCGTGCCCGTCGTTTTTTCCACCAGATGTAGACACCGGTGATCGCCAGCAGCGCCGTAAGCAAACCCGCCAGCGTGACGACGATGCGGTACGGAAAACCCCAGAGGTGGGCGAGGTGCAGCGTCAGCAGCCAGGTGGTGACTGTGTCGCCGCTGGCCCGCCCAGTCGGCAGGTAGTTGCCGAGCCGGCGGCCATCGTTGGCGGCGAAGACGATGGTGGTGTTGCCGCGCTTTTCGTTGACATCAAGATCGCTGCGCACGCGGTAGTGAAACACGGCGCTGCGCGGGTCGTAGCGCAGGCTGCTTTCTTCGTGGATCGAGAAGCCCTGCTGTCGGCTTTCTTCCGCCATCAGTTGGCGGGCGTGCGCCAGGGCTTCCGGCCAGGTCATGCCCGGTTGCTTTTGTGCTTGCGGCAGGCGGGGGGCCAGCTTTCGCGGCTCCGGCTGGCGTTCGAACAATGCATCCATGACCGGTACGTAGACTTCGGGCAGATTGAAGGCGACGCTGCTCCAGGCAAAGACGAACAGCAGCGCCCAGGGCCAGAGCCCGCCGGCGCGGTGCAGGTCGTAGTTGCGTTTGTAGTTGCCGGCCGACCAGCGCAGTTTCCAGGCTGGCCACCAGCGCTGCAGCCAGGCGCGCCCGCCGCGTGTTTCCGGACGCCTTGCCGCAGCCGGCAAGGTCAGCCAGGCACCGGCAAAGCAGTCGATCGTCCACAGTAGGGCGACAATGCCGAGCAGCAGCGTGCCAAGTTTCCCCAGTGCCAGCGAGCGATGCAGTTCATAAATGAAGGGCGCGAGGTTGTGCAGGCCCTGGCTGACGTCGCCGTAGTGGCGGCTGCCGAGTATTTCGCCGCTGTAGGGATTGACGAATACGGTGTCGTCGGCGGGGGGCGGTCCCTCGCCGGGTTGCAGCCAGAAGACGGCAGCCCGGTCTGCCGGAGTGTTCAGGGAAAGGTAATGGATGCTGGCGCCCGGGTAGCGTTCGAGCACGATCCCGCGCAAGGTCAGCGGATCGAGTCGCCGGCTCCCCGTTGTGGGGGCTTCGACCTTGAGCCAGTCGGGGTTGATCGTCGCGTCGATTTCCTCGAACCAGACCAGCAGGCTGCCAGTCAGGCCGGCGATGACCAGGAAGATGGTCATCGCCAGACCGACGTAACGGTGCACCAGAACGATCAGCCGGCGCAACATCGCTCGACTTAGAAGCGGGCGCTCAGACCGATGCGGAATTCACGCCCGGGTTCACGCGAGCCGACGACGCCCTGATAGCCGGGAATGTGCTGGAAGTCCTCGGTGGTGGCGTGGTCGAGGTAATCCTTGTCGAACAGATTCCTGATGCTGAGCGTGATCGTGTAGTCATCGCTACCAGTCGGGCGCCAGCGGGCATAGACGTCATGCACGCCGTAGCCCGGTTTGTCGATCTTGCCGATGCTGGTCGACTGGCCATCGATGCCGCGTACGAAGCGCCCTTGCCAGCCCATGTCGATGCGTTCGTTCAGCGCGTAATCGAGGCTGGCGGTCACTGTGTTCCCCTGGCTGATGCCGAGACCGTTGTGTGCATAGCCGTTGGGAACTTCGTCGTCGAGCGTCAGCAGGTTGCGGTGGAAGCTGATCGCCATGCCCAGGCGATGCCATTGGGAGGCGGCGTGCAGCAGGAACCCGCGGGATTTCAGTTGTCCGACATTTTCATAGCGGCTGGGGTTGCCCAGAGGATCGGCGATTGCGTCATCGATCCGGGTGTCGTAAACCTTGCCGCTGAAACGCAGGCGACTGCGCTCGAATTCAAAGCCAAGCTCCGATGAGCGGGCCTTTTCCGCCTTAAGGCCAGGTGCATTGCTGGCTACCGACATCTTGAAGGCATCCATGTTTCCCGGGCCGCGCAAGGCGCGCGAGTGCCCGGCGAGCAGCACCAGTTCCGGTGTCAAGGCATAGCTGAAGCCGATATTCGGGCTGTAGCCGCTGGCTGTGAGTTCGTTGCCGCTATCGTCGGTGACTTCATAGCGATCGTGGCGGACACCGATATCCATGTGCAGTGGGTCGGCCAGCTGGATGCGATCCTGTACGAAGAAACCACGGACCGTGCCCTTGCCGGTTTCCTCGTTGGTGTTGGCGAGCGAGCCGGCATTGACCTTGTCCTTGCGGTAATCGACACCGTAGGTCAGGCGGTGGATGCTGAAGCTGCTGGTATTGCGGAGGTCGAAACCTGTCGATTGCATCTCGGCCAGGTAAACGCCCCAGCGACCGATGACGTTCTGTCTGAAATGGGTTTCCGTCTGATAGACATTGGCCGCCAGATCAAGCAGCGGGTTGTCGGATTTCCACGTATAACCGGCGTTCCAGGTTTTTCGCTCGCTGCTCATCGGGTAGGCCGGGTTCCACGAACTGCGGACCCATTGCGGGCGCTGGTTGCGCATGCCATCGCTGTCGTGCCGGTCGTAGGTAAGGCGTAGGGTCTGTTCGCGCGTCAGTTTGCCGACCACCTTGAAAAAGCTCGATTCCTGAACCGAGCCGGTGCTGAACACCTGACTACCGCGACCATCTTCGTAGTCGTTCTGGTCCAGGCGGGTCAATGAGGCCATTGCCGACCAGTTTTCGCCAAGGCGACCGAAAACTGTGGTGTGCGCCTTGTAGCCCTCGGCATTGCTGGTGTATTCGCCCTTGACCAGGGCGCCGGCCTGTTCGCCCTGACGCAGCATTTCCTCCGGGTCCTTGGTGATGAAACGGACGGCGCCACCGAGCGCGCCCGGGCCGGCGGTGGCATCGACGACACCGGGCATGATCTCGACGCGGCTGATCAACTCCGGTTCGAGTTGCAGGCGGCCGGCGTGGTGAAAGGCGCGATTACCCTGGACGGTACCGTCGATCGAGACGCTGACCAGAGTGTCTTCAACACCACGGACAAAGATTTTCTGGGCGATGCCGTGGCCGCCGCCGACCGACACTTCGGGCTGGCCGGCGAACACATCTTCCAGATCATTGGCGGCGTAGCGCTGCAGCCTCTTGGCGTTGACCCGACCAGGCGTCGCGTCACTGCCAGCGAGGCCGGCAGTGACGCGCACCGCCGGTAAAGTTGTTTCACCGTTCGTCACCTGTGGTCGGACAACGCGACGCAGCCCGTATTTGCCGCTGGTGTCGCGGAAGCCTTCGAGGTCGCTGCCGTCGAGCAGCCGGTCGAGGCCTTCCTGCGGCGTGTAGGTGCCGCGCAGGCCGGCGCTGTTCAGACCGGCGACCAGTTCGCTGGGAAAGGCGAGCAGGATGCCGGCTTCGCGGCCGAAGCGGTTGAGCGCATTTTCCAGCGTACCGGGGCCGATATCGTATTTCTTGCGAGCCGAGGCGGCGCTGCTGGCGCCTGGCTCGGCGTGGGCGGCAGGTGGCAGTATCGCGGTGACGGCCAGCGCGACGGCCAGGCCGAGCAGCGTGCGTTGGAAAACAGGGGGCGTGTTGTCTCTTGGGGGCATGTTCAAATCCTTCGATAAGTTGGCAAGCGAAGTGGCTTACCTTCCATGTCTCGCAAGATTCGAAAACAGCTCAGCCAGCGTAAAAAATTTTTACCGATTCCGGCTGCTCGCCTTGACCGTTGCCCAGTAGCGGGTGACGTAGTGGATTTCCACGGGCAAGGTGCTGCGCAGGGCATCGAGAATCTTTTCCGGTTCGCCGAGTGGGTACGAACCCGACAGGCGCAGCTCGGCCACCGCCGGATCGCAGTGCAGGCGCCCGGGGCGGTGGCGGTCGACCTCGGCGACGAAATCGGTCAGGCGCATTTGGCTGGCGACGATCATGTGATCCTGCCAGGCAATGCGGTTCTCGTCGGCCGATTCCGTGGCCGAGATGGTGTCGTCGGCGAATTCCACGCTGTTGCCGGCGGTGATCGTCATCTTGCGGTCAACGGCGCTGCTCGGCAGGATTTCGACGGCACCCGCGAAAACATCGAGGCGTGTCCGGTCCTCGTGGAGACGGACCGAAAAACGGGTGCCGATCGGTACCAGTGCGCCATGCCGTGTTTCAACCCGGAACGGGCGTGGCTGCGGAAAGGCCTCGTCGCGACCGGTATCGATCAGGATCTCACCGCGCACCAGTTTCAGTTGGCGCATTTTTTCCGAAAAAACGATGTTGACCGCGCTACCGCTGTTCAACTGCAGTTTGCTGCCGTCCGCCAGTTGCAGCGTGCGCCGCTCACCGGTGCCGCTGTGCTCGTCGGCCAGCCAGGGTTGCCAGGGCGCGTTGTCGCGCACCGTCAATACGCTAGCGCCGGCAAAGAGGGCAAGTGTCAACAGCTTGATGGCCTGGCGCCGGCGGCGTGAGGCGGGCTGGGTCAGTGCCGCCTGGGCCAGGGTCGAACCGAGTGGTGAGGCGAGGCCGCCCAGCCGGGCGTTGACCGATTCGATGCGCTGCCAGGCGCGCTCGTGGGTCGGGTCCTGTGCCCGCCAGCGCTGAATGGCCAGATCAATGTCCGATGTCGGGCCGGCCGATTGCAACTCGACCAGCCAGGTCACCGCCTGTCGGGCGACCTCCTGCGGAATGCCGGCAATATTGCGGTCGACCGCGGTCGCGGGCAAAAAGCCGGGGGCGCCGGCAGGGGAGGGCGAGGCGGTACGCATTCAGTCCATTTCCAGCGCGAAATAGCACTGGGCGCCGGCCTTGATCAGGTAGCGCTTGACCGAGCTGAGCGAGATGTTCAGTGCGGCGGCGATTTCACCGTGACTCATGCCGTCAAGCTGGGCATGCAGGAAGGCACGCTTGACGACGGTCGGCAGGCCATCGAGCAGGCGGTCGATCTCGATCAGGGTTTCCAGCAGGCAGGCTTTTTCCTCAGCCGACGGCGCAACGGCTGCCGGCCATTGGGCCAGCGTCTCCATGAAGGCGCGTTCGATCCGCTCGTGTCGCCAATGGTTGGAAAGTACCCGCTGGGCCACGGTGACCAGGAAAGCGCGCGGTTCTTCCAATTGAGGCACTTCTTCGCGGTTGAGCAGGCGCAGGTAAGTGTCGTGCAACAAATCCGCCGCCCGGTGCGAACAGCCGAGTTTCTTGCGCAGCCAGGCGTGCAGCCATCGATGATGGTCGACGTACAGTTCGGCAATGGAATGGGCAGTGGACACGGAGCGCTCCGGTTTGGAAAGACGCTGGCTGGCTGCCCACTGGGTGGCTGGCTATTGGGAATGGTTCTTATTATGGTGGTGGTGATGTGAGCCGTCAATATGGTGCATATGCTCTCGAAAGGTGGGTTTGGCGGTATTCACCTTCGAAAGGCTTTGGTATCAGCACGGGAAACTGATCGGAGTGGAAACGCCGGACTGATTGTTGTGGGTTCGGCTCAGCCGGCCTCGTCACAGCCCTTGCCGCCATCAGGCCGCGGGCCGGCGAGTGCCTGCCACGACCAGGCCAGGTAGAGGCTCCAGCCGACCAACCACAGCGTCGCTGCGCTGTGTAGCAGCGGCAGGTAGGCGGCGGCGAAGGCGGGCAGGCTGGCGGCGGCGCGCAGCAGGGC
>WBUO01000193.1 GCA_008933675.1 Dechloromonas sp. | reverse complement strand
ACCATGGTCTGGGTCAAGACGGCGCCCGAGCGCTTCGCGCCCAGGCCGGTGCGCACGCAGCCGCTCGATGGCGCCCGTGTGCTGGCCGTCGGCGGCCTGCAAGCCGGTGAGCGCGTCGTCGTCGACGGCGCCGCGCTGCTCAACCAGATCCGCTAGGAGCCGTCATGTTCCAGTGGCTCTTGCAGAAAAGCCTGTCCAGTCGCCTGCTGGTGCTGGCCGTCGCGCTGGTGCTGATGGGCTATGGCGCCTTCGAGGCGCAGCGCCTGCCGGTCGATGTCTTTCCCGATCTCAACAAGCCGACCGTGACGCTGATGACCGAAGCCGGCGGCATGGCCGCCGAGGAGGTCGAGCAGCTCGTCACCTTTCCGCTCGAGACGGCGCTCAACGGCCTGCCCGGCGTTGCCGGCGTACGTTCGGTGTCGAGCGCCGGGCTGTCCTTCGTCTATGTCTCCTTCGACTGGGAAACCGATCTCTACCGCGCCCGGCAGATGGTGGCCGAACGCCTGACGGCCTTGCAGGGCACGCTGCCACCGGCGGCGGTGCCGCACATGGGGCCGGTATCGTCGGTCATGGGCGAGATCATGATGCTGGCCATTCCGCTCGATCCGGCCAGTGGCGACGCCATGCAGGTGCGTGAATACGCCGACTGGGTGCTGCGTCCGCGGCTGATGGCGGTGCCCGGCGTTGCCCAGGTCATCCCGATCGGCGGCGAGGTGCGGCAGTTCCAGGTGCAGCCGGACAGCCGGCGCCTGGCCGAGCTGGGCATTTCGCTCGGGCAGCTGGAGAATGCCCTGCGCGGCTTCTCGGCCAACACCTCCGGCGGCTTCCTCGAGGTGAACGGGCGCGAATACCTGATCCGCCATCTCGGCCGCAGTTCGCGTCTGGAAGACCTGCAGAACCTGGCGCTGACCGCCCGCGACGGCCAGCCCATCCTGCTCCGCCAGGTCGCCGGCGTTGCCTTCGCGCCGGCCATCAAGCGCGGCGATGCCGGTTTCAACGGCGCGCCGGCGGTGATCCTCAGCATCCAGAAGCAGCCGACCGCCGACACTGTGGACCTGACCCGGCGCCTGGAGACGGCCCTGGCCGAGATGAACAAGAGTCTGCCGGCCGGCGTGCTGGCACCCGAGGTGATCTTCCGCCAGGCCGACTTCATCCAGTCCTCGATCGACAACCTGCAGGCCAAGCTGCTGCTCGCCGCCTGCCTGGTCGCCGCGGTGCTGTTCTTCTTCCTCGGCAACCTGCGGACGATGCTGATCTCGCTGACCGCCATCCCGCTGTCCATCCTGATCGCCGTGCTGGTCTTCAAGTGGCTCGGGCTGTCGATCAACACGATGACGCTGGGCGGCCTGGCGATCGCCATCGGCGAACTGGTCGACGATGCCGTCGTCGATGTCGAGAACATCCTGCGCCGCCTGCGCCAGGCCTCGGCGCGCGGCGAAACCTTCGCCCTGCGCGAACTGATCGTCAGGGCCTCGCTGGAGGTGCGCTCGGCCATCGTCTACGCGACGCTGATCATCGCCCTGGTCTTCGTGCCGCTGTTCGCGCTGCCGGGCATCGAAGGGCGGCTGTTCGTGCCACTCGGCATCGCCTACATCGTCTCGATTCTGGCCTCGCTGCTGGTCTCGGTGACGGTGACGCCGGTGCTCTCCTTCTACCTTCTGCCCCGCCTGGCCGCCGGTCGGCACGACGATACGCCGCTGGTCGCCTGGCTGAAGCGGCACTACCGGGCAGCGCTCGGCAAGGTGCTGGTGGCGCCGCGGATTCCCCTGGCGGTGACGGCCTGCGCCGTGGCGCTGGCCGGGGCGGCGGTGCCTTTCTTCCCGACCACTTTCCTGCCACCGTTCAACGAAGGCTCGATGACGGTGATGCTGCGCCTCGATCCGGGCATCACGCTGGCCGAGTCGGTGCGCGTCGCCAGCCAGGCCGAACGGCTGCTGCAGGGGCTGCCGGAAGTCGAGCACATCGGCCGCCGTTCCGGCCGGGCGGAACTCGACGAACATGCCGAGGGCGTCCATGTCTCGGAACTGGAAATCCGCCTGCAGCCGGCCGGGCGCAGCAAGGAAGCGCTCTATGCCGACATCCGCCAGCGGTTGAAGGACCTGCCGGGCAGCCTCAATCTCGGTCAGCCGATCTCGCACCGCATCGACCACATGCTGTCCGGCGTGCGGGCTCAGGTGGCGGTCAAGATTTTCGGCGACGACCTCGACGTGTTGCGCGGCCAGGCGGCTGACCTGCAACGGCGCCTGCAGGCGATTCCCGGCGTTGCCGACCTGGAAATCGAGAAGCAGGTGCTGGCGCCGCAGATCAAGGTCCATCTCGACTACGCAGCGGCCGCCCGCTACGGGCTGTCGCCGGCGCAACTGGCGAGCACGCTGCAGATGCTGGTCGATGGTGAGAAGGTGGCGCAGATCGTCGACGGCAATCGCCGCTTCGACCTGCTGGTCCGCCTGCCGGAAAGCGGTCGTTCGCTCGACGGACTCGGCCAGCTGCTGATCGAGACACCGGCCGGCCCGGTGCCGCTCTCCCGTCTGGCCAGTATCGAGGACAGCGACGGGCCGAACCAGATCGTCCGCGACGACGGCCGCCGGCGCATCGTCCTGTCGCTCAACGCCCAGGGGCGCGCGCTGTCCGACGTGGTCGCCGACATCCGCGCGGCGGTCGCCGAACAGCCGCTGCCGGAAGGCTATTTCATCACCCTCGGCGGCCAGTTCCAGGCCCAGGAGGAGGCGGCGCGACTGATCGCCGTGCTCGCCATCGGCTCGGCGGCGCTGATCTTCATGGTCTTGTACAGCCGCTACCGCTCGGCGCTGCTGGCCACGCTGATCATGGCCAACGTGCCCCTGGCGCTGGTCGGCGCGGTGTTCGGCCTGTGGCTGTCCGGCCAGCCGCTGTCGATCGCGGCGCTGATCGGCTTCATCACGCTGGCCGGCATCGCCACGCGCAACGGCATCCTCAAGGTCAGCCACTGGCTGAACCTGATGCGCCTCGAAGGCGAGTCGTTTACCCGCGAGATGATCGTCCGCGGCGCGCTGGAGCGCCTGACGCCGGTGCTGATGACCGCACTGGTCGCCGCCTTCGCGCTGGCGCCGCTGCTTTTCGAGGCCGAGCAACCAGGCACCGAGATCCTGCATCCGGTGGCCGTGGTGATCTTCTCCGGCCTGCTCGGCGCAACGCTGCTCGACACCTTCATCACCCCGGCGCTGTTCTGGCTGTTCGCTCGTGTACCGGCCGAACGTCTGCAGCGCGAACCTATCGACGAAGCACTCTGACTTTCTTTCATGCAAGGAGAAACACCATGAACAAGCTCTTTTCCATCGCCGGCCTCGCCATCGCCCTCGCCGCCATGCCTGCCGTTGCCCATGAGGACCATGGCAAGGCGATGCATGGCGGCATCGTCGCCGAGGCCGGGCATGCGCAGTTCGAAATCGTTGCCGCCGGCGACAGGCTGACCGTGCACGTCACCAACCACGGTGCGCCGGTTGCCACCGCCGGGGCCAGCGGCAAGCTGACGGCGCTGGCTGGCAGCAGCAAGAACGAGATCGCGCTGCAGCCGGCCGGCGACAACCGGCTGGCCGGCCAGGGGATGCTGGCGCCGGGCGCCAAGCTGCTGCTCAGTGTCCAGTGGCCAGGCCAGAAGCCGCTGCAGGCACGTGCCGTCGTCAAGTGAGGTGCTGAGCATGTCCGCCAACATTTCCCGCCGCCGGCTGCTGCTGGCATCGCTGGCGCTCGGCCTGCCCGGCATCGGCGCCGCCGCGCCGGCCAGGCCGCTGATCGAAGTCTGGAAGAGTCCCTATTGCGGCTGCTGCAAGGACTGGGTGGCGCACCTGACGGAGAACGGCTTCACCGTGCGCACCCATGAGGTCGGCGATCTCGATGGCGCCCGCCGCAAGCTCGGCATGCCCGAGCGCTTCGCCTCCTGCCATACGGCCCGGGTCGGCGGCTACCTGCTCGAAGGCCATGTGCCGGCGCGCGACATCGAGCGCCTGCTGCGCGAGAAACCGGCCGCTGTCGGCCTTGCCGTGCCCGGCATGCCGGTCGGCTCGCCGGGCATGGACGGCCCGGCCTACGGCGGCCGCCGCGATCCCTACGCCGTGCTGCTGGTGCAGCGCGACGGACGGTCTACGGTCTTTGAGCAATATCGCTGATCCGTGACATCATCGCCGGCATGATCCTGAAACAGACCGAACACCTGCCGGCGAGCGACAAGGGCACGCGCGTCGCCCTGATCTACGCGCTGGTCGCCGAACGCCTCGGCGCTTATTACGAGCACGGCCAGTGGCTGACGGTGGGGCAGGGGGCGACCCTGTGCGCCGAATGGCTGGCCCGCTCGAAAAGAACGCTGGCGCTGGCCGAGCGCCAGCAGCTATCGGCCGCCAGCGACGAGCTGGCACGCAGCATAGCCGCCGGGCTGTCGCGCGAGGCTGGCTTGTACACGGCGCATGAACTGAGCGAATCGCTGTCGGCCAATTACCATTCCGAGGTCGGCGCAGCGATCATGGTCGAGTGCGAGCGGGCGCTTGATGCCGGGTGTCCGTGATCGGCCCAGACTGTGTAAAAACGTGAACGAAATTCGCCCGCCGCGATCAATGCGATAGGGATTGGCGTTGAGGCGACGGAGATGAAGCGTTTTATCCAGGGCGAAAGCCGGACCCAGAGCACCTTGCTCCCTGCGGTGCTGGACGCTACATCGCGGAGACCAATCCAGTCCGGGTCGTCGATGTCTTTGTCGATGAACTGGCGTTAGGCAGCTTGGGTTTCGCGGGCATTGATCCGGCGGCCACGGGGCGGCCGGCTTACCATCCGGCGGTGCTGTTGAAGCTGTATATCTACGGCTACCTCAACCGCATTCCGTCGAGCCGGCGGCTGGAGCGGGAAGCCCAGCGCAACGTCGAACTGATGTGGCTCACCGGGCGCCTGATGCCCGACCACAAGACCATCGCCAATTTCCGCAAGGACAACGGCCCGGCGATCCGCAAGGTCTGCCGGCAATTCGTGGTCTTGTGCCAGCAACTCAACCTGTTCTCGGAAGCGCTGGTCGCCATCGACGGCAGCAAGTTCAAGGCCGTCAACAACCGTGACCGGAATTTCACAAGCGCCAAATTGCAGCGGCGGATGGCCGAAATCGAGTCGAGCATTCAGCGTTACCTGACCGAACTCGAGACCGCGGACCGGCAGGAACCGGACATTGCCCGAGCCAAGGCCGGGCGGCTCAATGACAAGATTGCGGCGCTGAAAGCCCAGATGCAACAACTCCAGGCTATCGAAACCCAGTTGGCGCAAGCACCCGACGGGCAACTCTCCCTGACCGACCCTGATGCCCGCTCGATGAAGACCCGGGGCACCGGGATTGTGGGCTACAACGTGCAGACTGCGGTGGACGCCAAGCACCACCTGATCGTCGCGCACGAGGTCACCAATGTCGGCGTCGATCGAGACCTTCTTTCCAACATGGCGAAGCAGGCCCAGGCCGCCATGGGAGGTGGCAGCCTGACCGTGATTGCGGATCGTGGCTATTTCAAGGGCGAGCAGATCCTGGCCTGCCAAGAAGCGGGGATCACGGCCATCGTCCCGAAAACCAGCACCTCGGCAGCCAAGGCTGAGGGCCGCTTCGACAAAGCTGATTTCGTCTACGACTCCGCGGCCGATGAATACCGCTGCCCGGCCAATCAGCGTCTCGTTTGGCGATTCGCCCGCGTCGAGGGTGGTCTGATGATGAACCGTTACTGGAGTTCAGCCTGCCCGCAATGTGCCATCAAGCGCAATGCACTCCGAGTGAACATCGTCGGGTTAGCCGGTGGGAACACCAGGCGGTACTCGATGCCATGGAACGTCGGCTGGATCGGGCGCCCGACAGCATGCGCATTCGCCGGCAGACGGTCGAGCATCCCTTCGGGACCCTCAAGGCCTGGATGGGCGCCACCCATTTCCTGACCCGCACACTGGAAAAGGTGAGCACGGAGATGAGTTTGCAGGTCCTTGCTTACAACCTCAAACGGGTAATGAATCTTCTGGGCGTGACGGGATTGATGGCGGCGTTGCGGGCGGCCTGACAGCCAGTCCGTGACCTTCAATTTCCCTCTACCTGCGTCCCGCTACTGCCGAACGCCAGCGCCAGGAACCCGCCCCAACCGGGGTTTTTACACAGTCTGGGCCAGTAGCGGACGTAGGGAAATTGCTCCAAAGCAGTCGCAGGCAATGGAAGCTTGCAGGATGACAGCTGGGAGTGCCGCTGGCACAATCCCTACGTCATTGGACTGCGCCGCGTATGACCGCCGTATATTCTCGTAAATATCGCCAGGAGTCTCTCGATAGCCCGTATCGGCACGGCTTCCTAAGTGCCGTGCCATCCAAGATATACGGCAGTCAGCCAGTATATGTGGCAATAATGCCGTCTACTTTACGTTGGGCCTCATAGGGACACTCCATGCAAGACACTTGGCCAAGTGACGCTGACGGCGACGTATTCCGTAGGCTCGCGTCTGACGACTTTGATTTCTCTATGTCGCACAGCATAGACTTCAACGTTGATTTTGATTCATGGCCGCCGTCGCCAGATCTCGTGACTGTCTTGAAAAACCAATATCCGAAGTTGCGTGTGTTTGAACCACGTGACGGCTATCGGGGCTACATTCAATTCGTGGTGGACGCCAAACTCACGTACGAACTGGTCATGTTTGTTCAGAGCGAAGTCTCTGCCCTTGTCCGTTCATATGGCGGCATCTGTGAATCTTGGGGAGTCATGAACAAATGAGCCGAGGCCCAACCCATCATTCCACCGGACCTGCGCGAAAAGCCGCGCAGGCCGGTGAATTCAAACGTTGGGCGTCATTGGAATGAATCTTCGTCCTCCTCAAAATCACAAACTTAGTCTTCTTGGTGCTCTTGTCGCGTACCCGATTGGCAAGGTGGTACTCCGTATCCTCACGTTGGGGCGCTATCCACCAGAGAACCAACCGCACAGTGCTTTATTTGTTGCCCTTACCCCATGGTGGCTCTTCGGTATTTTGGTCACTCTTATTTATAGCTAAGAGGGGGCTTATCATGCCGCCCAACATCACAATCCACCGGACCTTCGGCAAGCTGCGCTTGCCTTCGTCCGGTGATTTTCAACGTTGGGCGTCATGAATAGCCATCTCACTCGTCGAACCGTAGGCCACTGGATGCAAAGCTGGCCTGGAGTAGTGGTTTTCTTACTGTTTGGCGGTTTCGTGCTTTGGATCGCTGTCCCCATGGAGGTACCTCCCACCAATTCAGACGAAGTGTCCGAGGCGATCGGGCATGCTGATTCGGTTCGAAGCTTGAGAGGAGGTGTTTACTTCAGACTCAAAGAACCCAACCTGTCCTTTGTACATCACTCCAAAGCAGGAAACCTTGGGCTCGTCACCTCCGAACTTACAAGGCCAAGTCACGAGTTGATAAAGGTTAAGTACCGCAATGTTGAACCAACGCGACCGTTGTTCCTGAGCGGCGATTACTACACCGTCCTTGCCATACGAACCAGCGACCACGACATCCTCTCTGAGGCCGATATTCGTAATGGGAGTGCCCGCGACAATCTGGTCGGAGTTGTAGTTGGAGGAGTGTTCCTCGTTCTTGGCTTCTGGCGCGCCGCTTGGCTACTCCGGCGATGACGCCCAACTTTCCAATTCACCGGACCTACGGCAAGCTGCGCTTGCCTTCGTCCGGTGATTTTCAACGTTGGGCGTCGTCAAATGGATAGCAAGGTGGTCAGCCGCAGTATCAAGTCAAGCATCTGGTCCGCTCTCAAGGACCACGGGTTCTCTTACTTCACGACCCGGACCGCATGGCGATACCACCCGGA
>WBUO01000524.1 GCA_008933675.1 Dechloromonas sp. | reverse complement strand
CTTCGACATCCGTCGTGAGGGCACACCAATCGTGGGAGTCGCCTGAGGTGCGTGATCCCAATCAACAACCGATCGCTTTCGTCCGTCGTCTACCGCGCCTCGGTTCTCGTTTGGCCTCAGCCGACGTCCGAGCTAGCCTCTTTCCATGAAGCCGTCGCCACCTGGGTCGAAAATTGGTAACCCGGTGGTCTTCGCACCACCAATCGCTGTCGGACTTTCGCCACGGCGAAAAGGCGTAGTCATTGATGAAGTGTGGACGGATGTGCTCTACGATAAAGAATGGGGTTGGTATGCCTATACTGCTCAGTTGATCGAATGGGCAGACGACTCCCGTTCGATTCGCCTGACTTATTATTATCATCCGGAAGGAGCGAAGAACTGGCGGTTTGGAGGGCAGTATTCCATCGAGGACAAACCAGAGGTGATTCACGGCCTAATTCGCGCTACACTGAAAAAAGGGTGGAGATAAACTTGCGGGACCGGTTTGCCGCCCCGATCTCGGCAAAATCCCCGATTGGGTAGCGCGGACCTAGCGGCGCAGGACGCGTTTCCCCCTTTTAGGTCGAGTCGAACAGACTGGTACAGAGCCTCGGCTGATACGAGGTTGTGATGCGACATAATCAGGGGAACGGTGCGTCGCGGAAGAGGTGCCTCTGAGCGCGTTGTCCAAGCCTCCGCGTTGGGCTGGCAGACTCCACCCGAGGCGAGGCTGGCCAGCGGGCCGATTGCTGAGTGTCAGGTGATGGCCTCTAGGACCTCGGGCGTCTCCATCTCCCTTGAGATGAATCGCGCCACGGGCTTCATGACTCGGGCCAACGAGCCCATATGCGCGGAGGCGATGTAGTCGAGCTGGGCCGCCAAGCAGGTGCCCTCCGCCAGGATGAGGTAGTTCTCGAAGCCGACCCGGCAAGGGTCCTGGTCAAGCACGACGAGCATTGTGTAGGCGAGGCGGCAGTTCAGGTGATTGGCAAAGGCAATGAGTTCGGCTTGGGGCCGCTCGCTTTCCTCCAGGAGACTCGTCGCAAACACGATGCGATTCATCTCCACCTCACAGGCGACGACCACCTGGATACTCACCCCATCGTGGGTCGTCTGGAAGCTGAAGCGCAGATCCTCGTCCTCGCTTAAGGTCTCGAGCCCGTTCGCGATGAAAAACGCGCGGAGCCGTTGGATGGCCTCTGCGGGTGTCGTGATGACGGCGGGTGCAGCGCTAAAGGATGGGTTGAGGCGCATTGGATGGATGGGTTCTAGGTGCAGTTTAGGAAAGGGATCAGACAAGGGCTGACCTAGGGTGTCGTGGGAGGCGGTGCCGGCTCCCGGGAACGGATTAGCGTAATGATCAGCCTGGCAGCGCGCCGGCACTCAGCCGCGAAATCTCTCGGATGGCTGCGAGTGCTCCGGATTCGATGCTAATGGTGCCGGTCGGTCCGTGCGCTTCCGTGGGATTGATGCGCACAAGTTTAGCTCCGCGGCTTTGCAGGTCCTCGCTGTAGTAGCGAACGCTGGGGATGGCAGTTCCGGCGCCCAGTTCGATGACGGTCAGACGTGCGTCCGTGCGCGCCTCCAGCC
>WBUO01000192.1 GCA_008933675.1 Dechloromonas sp. | reverse complement strand
GAAGGAAATCGTCGACGGGCTGTCGAAAGCCAGCGGCATGGGCCGCGATTTCGCGCTGCACCAGAAGGAAAGCCTCGCCGACCTGATGGCCGAGGCCGAAGAGAAGATCGAAGGCGTCAAGCCGCCAGTCGCCGCCGACAACCCGCCGGCTGCCTGAGGGAGGGCAGCATGGCACGTACCGACGAACTGGCGCGGCGCATCCCCGTGCTTTACCGCGGCCCGGGTTTCCTGCGCCTGGGTCTGCCGGACGAACTTTGCCGGCCCGAAGTCGCCCAGGCCATCGCGCGCGGCCTCCCGGCCACGCCCGGCGTCACGGCGGCTGCGGTAGACCCCGACGGGCGGCGTGTTTCCGTCCGTTTCGAGGCGTCGGCCGTCAGCGCCGGCCAGGTGGCGCGGGCGTTGTTCGCCCTGCTGGCCGGGCTGCCGGCTGCCGGCGAGTCGCCGGACGAATCGTCTGCTCAAGTCAGCTTCGCCAACGGCCTGCAGCCTTTGCTCGACCGCCTCAAGGCCCTGCTGACGCCGGCCACGCCGCCGGCCGAGGGCTCCCTGCAGGCGCGTTTCCAGCCGTTGGTGGAGAGCGCGCTGACCGAGAAGGCCATCGTCAATTTCTTCAACGACATCGTCGCCTTCTACCTGATCAAGACGCACTGGGAGCTGATCACCAAGCGCTGGCTGCAGAACCCGGTTGCCCACAGCAACGCCTGGCTGACGGTGTTCTACCTGGTCTTCCTGCTGGTCCGTTACCGCAAGAGCCAATGAAGCATTTCCGCATCGCCCATCGTTTGGTCCGGCGCATTCGCGTCATTGCCCCGTCGCTGATCGGCGAGCAGGAGCGTTGCTACATCCTCGAAATCCTGCTGCGCAAGCATCCGGCGGTGCGTGAGGTCGGCGTGGTGGCGGAGATCGGTTCGCTGACCGTGCGCTACGACCCCGCCGCGCTGCCGGAAGCGCGGCTGCTGGCAACGCTCGACGCCATCCTTGGCAACCTGCTGGCGGCACCGAAAGTGGAAACGCCGCTGGCGCCGGTCGACGGTCCGGTCAGCGAATGTTCGCTGGCGGTCGAGGGCATGAGTTGCGCCTCCTGTGCGCTGCTGATCGAGATGAAACTGAAGCGCGACCCGCGCGTGCGCTCGGCGGTGGTCAACTTTGCTGCGGCGACGCTGACCGTGCACGGCGTGATCGACCGCGACGGAGTCAGCGACGTGGTTCGTCGCCTGGGTTACGAGGCCCGGCCGATGGACACGCTGGCCCAGCGTCGTCTGCTGGTCGAGCGCGAGAAGGCGCGTGTCGAGGAAGCCAGAAAGCGCTTCGTCCAGTCGGCGCTGATGACCGTGCCGGTGATGGTTTCCGGGATGCTGATGCACCGCTCGCCGGCCTTGCGCGTGATGGAGTTCGCGCTGTCGAGCGCGATCCTGTTCGGCAGCAGCAACAGCATCTTCCGCAAGGCCTGGGCGCTGGCCCGGCAGGGCGAGGCGAACATGGACACGCTGATCGCCATCGGTTCCGGCGCCGCCTGGGCCTACAGCATTCCGGGCGTGTTCCGGATGCATCACCACGTCTATTTCGAATCGGCCGCCGGCATCTGCACCTTCGTCCTGCTCGGCCGCTACATGGAAGAGCGGGCCAAGGGCAAGGCCGGCGAGGCGATCCGCAAACTGATCGAACTGCAGCCGGAAACCGCGCTGCGCGTCGAGGCCGACGGCAGCGAACGCGAAGTGCCGATCGACGACGTGCAGATCGGCGACCTTCTGCGCGTGCGCGCCGGCGACAAGGTGCCGACCGACGGCCGGATCGTCGCCGGCCATTCCAGCATCGACGAGGCGATGATCACCGGCGAATCGCTGCCGGTGGCCAAGGGCGAGGGCGACGCGGTGATTGGCGGCTGCCTCAACGGCAACGGCAGCTTCACCCTGCGCGTCAGCGCCATCGGCGGCGACACCGTGCTCGCCGGCATCGTCAAGCTGGTCGACCAGGCCCAGGGCAGCAAGCTGCCGGTGCAGAAGCTGGCCGACCGCATCTCGGCGCGCTTCGTGCCGGCGGTCGGCGGCATCGCCGGGCTGACCTTCGCCGGCTGGGCACTGGCCGGGGCGCCGGTATCGGCGGCGCTGGCGCATTCGGTCGCCGTGCTGCTGATCGCCTGCCCCTGCGCGCTCGGCCTGGCGACGCCGACGGCGATCATGGTCGGTACCGGCCAGGCGGCCAAACGCGGGATTTTCATCCGCCACGGCGAAGCCCTGGAAACCGCCGCCAAGCTGAGTACCGTGGTCTTCGACAAGACCGGGACGATCACCGAAGGCAAACCGGTGGTCAGCGATGCGCTGCTGGTCGCCGGTGCCGACGAGGCCCGCCTGGCCAGCCTGATTCACGCTGCCGAGGCCGGCTCCGAGCATTTCCTGGCGCGGGCCATGGCCGACTGGTGCCGGCCGCGCCAGGGCCAGACACTACATGCCGACGCCTTCGCCGCGCATCCGGGGCTGGGCGTCACGGCAACGGTCGACGGTTGCCGCATCGTCATCGGCAACGCCGCGCTGTTCGCCGAACAGGGCATTGCCAGCGGCGCCCTGGCCGACGAAGCGGCGCGCTGGGCGGAGCAGGGCAAGACGCCGGTGCATGTTGCGGTCGACGGCGAAATCCGGGCGGTTTTCGCGATTGCCGATCAGCCGCGTGCCGGCGCCCGCGAAGCGATCGCACTGTTGCACCGGCTCGGGCTGAAGACCGTGATGGCGACTGGCGACGTCGATGCGGTGGCCCATCACGTCGCCCGCCAGGTCGGCATCGAGCAGGTCATCGCCCGCGCCACGCCGGCCGGCAAGCTGGCCGTCATCCGCGAACTGCAGGCGGCCGGCGAGCGGGTCGGCATGATCGGCGACGGCATCAACGATGCGCCAGCCCTGGCCGCTGCCGATGTCGGTTTCGCCATCGGCGGCGGTGCCGACATCGCCGTCGAATCGGCCGACATCACGCTGGTCGGCGGCGACATCGCCCGCGTTGCCGCCGGCGTCGACCTGTCGCGGCGCTCGATGGCGATCATCCGCCAGAACCTGTTCTGGGCACTTGGCTACAACGTCGTCGCCATCCCGATCGCCGCCGCCGGCCGCCTCAACCCGATGATCGCGGCGGCGGCGATGGCGATGAGCTCGGTGTCGGTGGTGGCCAATTCGCTGCGCTTGCAGAAGGATTGATGGACCACAGTCAGCACCAGGCAATCGGCGAACTGTCCTACTGGCTGGCCTTCATGACCGGCCTGCTCGGCAGCGGGCACTGCCTGGGCATGTGCGGCGGCCTGGTCTCGGCCTTCTTCATGCGTCTCGGCGCCAGAGGTATCTGGCCCTACCTTGCCTATCACGGCGCGCGCGTCGGGGTTTATGCGGTGATCGGTGTGATTGCCGCCGCTGTCGGCGCCGTGCTGGTGGCGACCGGGCAGTTCGGCAAGTTTCAGGGGGGCCTGCAGATCGTCGCCGGGGCTGTCGTCATCCTGCTCGGCCTGGATCTGCTGGGGGTTTCGCCCTGGCGCAACAGCCTCGGTTTCGCACCGGTCGCCTGGCTGCGCAAACAGTTTTCCCTGGCGGTCCAGCGCGGTCCGGTCGCCGGTGCGCTGATCGGCGGGGCAATCAACGGCCTGATGCCGTGCTCGATGACGATGGCGATGGCGGTCAAGGCAACCACGGCGCCAAGCATGGTCGAAGGCGGCTTGCTGCTGCTGGCCTTTGGTGCCGGTACCCTGCCGTCGATGCTGTCGGCTTCCTTCCTGTTCGGCAAACTGGGGCCGCGTCTGCGCGGCTGGCTGCTCAAGGGGGCGGCATTGTTCGTCATCGCACTCGGGGTTTCGACGCTCTGGCAGGGCCTGCGTTACTACATGGTGATGCACCGGCTGATCGGCTGACTGCGACAATTTGCCGCAGAGTGGGTAAATCAAGCGGCGCTAATATGCCCTGAAATCAATTCGACACAGGGAGAACACCATGAATCGCCGCGATCTTCTCAAGGTTTCCACACTGGCCGGTCTGGCTGTCGCCGCAACTGGCAACGCACGTGCCGAGGCCTGCACGACTGACGGCACGCCGAACCAGTTCATTCCGAAAAAGGCTGCCGATGCCAACCCGCTTGACCGGGATATCGAGAAATACCCGAAATGCCCTTACTGCGGCATGGATCGCAAGGAGCACAACAAGACCCGGATGCTGGTTCAGTATGGCGACGATCTGGCGGACGGCGTCTGTTCCATCCACTGTCTGGCGCTGAGCCTCAGCCTGAACATCGACCGCCAGCCGAAGAACATCTGGGGGCCGGACTTCGCTGCCGCCAGCGAGCCGCGTCCGCTGCTGCCGGTTGACCAGCTGATCTACCTGATCGGTGCCGATCTGAAGCATGCGATGACGAAGAAGAGCAAGCATTCCTTCGCCTCGCTCAGCGTTGCCAGGGAGTTTCAGGCAAAGCACGGCGGGACGCTCGGCAACTTCAACGATGCCTTGCGCGAGAGCTATCTCGGCATGTCGGAGGACGTCGCCCAGATCCGCAAGAACCGTGAAGAGCGCCGCAAGCGCGCGATGCAGCAGAAGCAGGGTTGATGCAGCGTCGCCATTTCATTGTTGCCGGCCTCGCGTTCTGCGTCGTTCCGGCTTACGCCCAGGGCAAGGTGGTGCCCAGGCCGGGTCCGAAGGATCTGTGCCCGGTCTGCGGCATGATCGTTTCCAAGTATCCGAACTGGATTGCCGTCGTCGTCTGGAAGGATGGTCATGCCCATTTCTTCGACGGAGCGAAGGACATGTTCAAGTTCCTGTTCGACCTGCCCAAATACGCGCCCGGCCATAAGCGGGAAGAGATCACCGGTATCCACGTCACGGATTTCTACAATCTGGAAAGAGTGGATGCGCGTCGGGCATTCTTTGTCACCGGGTCGGACGTGCTGGGGCCGATGGGGCATGAATTCGTGCCGCTGGCGACGCGAGAGGATGCCGACGATTTCATCAAGGAGCACAAGGGCAGGCGGGTTTTCACATTCGATCAGATCACTCCCGGACTGCCTCAGCAGCTTGATGACGGGAAGTTCTGAACGCTAGCGCCGGACAGGCAATGAAAAAGGAGGCCGGCGGCCTCCTTTTTCATTGCCGGGTAGTGATCCCGGATCAGGTCTTGAACTGGGCCACCGTCTTGTGCAGCGAGGCAGACAGGCTGTGCAACTGGCGTGCCGCGTCGGCCGTGTGGCGGACGGCGACGGCACTCTGTTCCGACATCTGGGCGATGGTTTCGAGCTGGTGGGCGATCTGGTTGCTGGCCATGCTCTGTTCGCGGATCGAGTCGGAAATGCCGTTGACCACCTGGGTGACGCGCTCGGCGCCATCGCGGATGCGGTTGATCGAGTCGCCGGCCTGATTGGCCAGTTCGACACCGTTGCTGACCTGCTCGACACCGGACTGCATGCTGCTCACCGCGCTGCGCGTGCCGCTCTGGATCTTTTCGACCATGGCGCCGATCTCGGTGGTGGACAGGCTGGTCCGTTCGGCCAGCTTGCGCACTTCGTCGGCAACCACGGCAAAGCCGCGCCCCTGTTCGCCGGCCCGTGCTGCCTCGATGGCGGCATTCAGGGCGAGCAGGTTGGTCTGGTCGGCGATTTCGCGAATGGTGTTGACGATGGATGTGATCTGGTCCGACTGGCGCCCCAGATCCTCGACGATCTTCGACGACGATTGCACGGCCTCGGAGATCTTGCGCATCTCGGTGGCAGCGGAGTGGATGACGGTGGCGCCTTCTTGCGAGATGGTTCCGGCTTCGCGCGAGATGCCATGGGCCTCGGACGCATTTTCCTTGACCTGGTCGATGCTGACCGACATTTCCTCGACCGAGGCGGCCATCGAGGAGGCGGCATCGCTCTGCTGACGGGCCCGGTCGGCGACAGCCTCGGATGCCTGCAGCAGTTCGTCGGCTGCCTTGGACACCTGTTCGGCATTGCCGACCACGCTGCCGATCATCTGGCGCAGCGTCTCCTGCATGGTCTGGATGTTGGCCAGCAGGCTGTCGCTGTCGCCGTTGCGCAGATCGACCGGCGTTGCCAGGTCGCCGGCGGCGATGCGCCGGGTGATTGCCGAGGCGGCAGACGGGTCGCCGCCGAGCGTATTGATGATGTTGCGCGAAACCAGCAGCAGCGAGATGCCGATGAAGCCGCTGATGCCCAGGCCCCAGAGCAGCAGCTTGATGGCATCCTGGCGGAAGCGGGCGTCGACATCGTCGACGTAGATGCCGGAACCGATCACCCAACCCCAGGGCTGGAAGCCCATGACGTAGGAGATCTTGGGAACGCCCTCTTCGTTGCCCGGCTTGGGCCACAGATAGTCGACAAAGCCGGCGCCCTTGCTTTTCACGACATTGTTGAATTCCTGGAACAGGAACTTGCCGTTCTTGTCCTTCAACTGGTCGAGCTTCTTGCCCTCGAGGTCGGGGCGGATCGGGTGCATGACCATCAGGTCCTTGAGGTCGTTGATCCAGAAGTATTCAACCTGATCGTAGCGGACGGCGCGAATGGTTTCGGCAGCGGCTTTCTGGGCCTCCGCCTCGGTCATCCTGCCGGCGCGCACCTCCTGTTCGAAGCGGGCGACGGTGCCGTGGGCGACCTCGACAAGATTGCGTACCTTGTTCTGGCGATCCTCCATCATGTGCTGCTTGCCGTCGATCAGCAGTACGGCAAACAGCACGATCAGGGCACCGATGGTTGCCAATGTCATTGCGGTCAGTTTGCCGCGCAGTGTCATGTTCGATCCCGACATGTTTTCCTCCCAAGAAACGATGCTGCCTTTCTGCATCAGTGTTTCAGGTTACCTGTATTTCCCCACTCGGGCCAGAGGCAGAGGGCTTTTGCCGAGCCTTGCGGGGTGGCACAGTGACTGAATTTCCGGGTTGGCGGTTGAAATTCGCCAGCCTCGTCCGCATCTGCCGGGTATCTGAAATTCTGCCCTTGAAGGAGCAAGCATGCGCCTCGACAAATTCACCACCAAATTCCAGCAGGCCCTGTCCGATGCCCAGAGCCTGGCCATCGGCGGCGACCAGCAGTTCATCGAGCCGCAGCACCTGTTGCTTGCCCTGATCAACCAGGAGGACGGCGGTACCACGTCGCTGCTGGCCCGCGCCGGCGTCAACGTGCCCGGCCTGCGCAACGATCTGGAGCGTGCCCTGAAGAACCTGCCGCAGGTTTCCGGGCATGGTGGCGACGTCTCGGTCGGCCGCGATCTGACCAATCTGCTGAACCTGACGGACAAGGAAGCGCAGAAGCGCGGCGACCAGTTCATCGCCAGCGAAATGTTCCTGCTGGCGCTGACCGACGACAAGAACGAGACCGGCCGCCTGGCCAAGCAGCACGGGCTTTCCCGCAAGGCGCTGGAAGCGGCGATCATGGCCGTGCGCGGCGGACAGGGCGTCGATTCGCAGGAAGCCGAGGGCCAGCGCGAGGCGCTGAAGAAATACTGCATCGATCTGACCGAGCGTGCCGCGCAAGGCAAGCTTGATCCGGTGATCGGCCGCGACGACGAGATCCGCCGCGCCATCCAGATCCTGCAGCGGCGCACCAAGAACAACCCGGTGCTGATCGGCGAGCCGGGCGTCGGCAAGACGGCCATCGTCGAGGGCCTCGCCCAGCGCATCGTGAACGACGAAGTGCCGGAGACTTTGAAAGGGAAACGGGTGCTTTCCCTCGACATGGCGGCGCTGCTCGCCGGCGCGAAATACCGCGGCGAGTTCGAGGAGCGCCTGAAGGCGGTGTTGAAGGAGATCGCCCAGGACGAGGGCCGCATCATCGTCTTCATCGACGAGATCCACACCATGGTCGGCGCCGGCAAGGCCGAGGGCGCCATCGACGCCGGCAACATGCTGAAGCCGGCGCTGGCGCGCGGCGAGCTGCAC
>WBUO01000523.1 GCA_008933675.1 Dechloromonas sp. | reverse complement strand
GCCAAAGGCGGCAGTTAATCCAGATACGGCCACTGGACCGTTAGTCGGCAGCCGAGGCTTACGAACGCCCCCCTCCTGCATCCCATGCCTCACCCAACTCCATGGGGAACACGTATCTTTTCCGAGCGCCCTGCCTCCGGTTTGTGTGATCCTAATACTTTGGCTACGAAAGCGACAAACAGAGAGCAGAAAGGGAAAATGCTGGACAGCTGTATGGCTATATGGCATACAGTAAAACAGTGCTCCCATTTGCGATAGAAATCATCCCGGGCGGCTCCATCGCGGAGCAGATCACGTTCGCGGCAAAACGCGCGGTCGTATCCGGTCACCTCCGGGCGGGGGACCGGTTTCCCTCCGTGCGGCTTTTGAGCCAGGAACTGCGGATCAACCCGACCACCGCCCACCGGGCGATCACCACCCTGGTTGAGCAGGGTATTCTCATTGCCACACCGACGGTGGGCACCGTCGTGGCGGCAGGTGGTGCTGGTTCTTCCGCGGAAAAGTCGGAGATTCTTGGGGCGGACCTGGAAAAACTGGTCGTCGAGGCGAAGCGGCGCGGGGTCGCTTTGGAGCAGATTCACCGTGCGGTCGAAAAGCACTGGAGGGGATTGGAACGAAAAGAAAGGTGAGCTGATTGCATGAACATCATCGAAACAGAAAAATTATCCCGGCGATTTGGTCATGTCACGGCCCTGAACGAGGTCGATCTATCGGTTCCGAATGGAAGCATCTATGCGCTTCTTGGACCCAATGGGGCCGGCAAGACGACGCTGTTGGAAACCCTGCTAAATCTCTGGCCGCCGACGGCCGGTGTGGCCCGGGTCCTGGGTTGCGATTCGCGCCAGCTGGGACCGGGACAATTGGCGCATATCGGGTATGTCTCGGAGAATCAGCTGGTGGACGACCGTTTGAAAGTTGCCGGCTTCCTGACGTTTGCCCGGGGTCTCTACCCGACCTGGGACTCGCAGCTTGAGCAGAAACTGATTCATGACTTCGAGGTTCCGCTGGAATACCGGTTCAAGGAGCTGTCCCGGGGGATGCGGATTCGCGCGCTCTTTATCGCCGCACTGTCGTTCCGTCCCCGGTTGCTCATTCTCGACGAGCCGTTTGGCGGGCTGGATCCGCTCATGCGCGACGAGTTGGCGGCGAAGGTTCTGGATCTCGCGCAGGAAGATGGGGGGACCATTTTGCTGGCCTCCCACGACGTGGACGAGGTCGAACGAATGGCGGACCGGGTTGCCTTTCTCGAAAGTGGCAGGATCCGGCTCGCGGACAGTATCGAGTCCGTGTGCGGCCGCCACGTGAAGGTGGTGGCGCGGCTTGCCAAGGCGACGGCCCCAGCCGTTGCAAAGCGGGAATCATGGCTGGGTTTCAGACAGGAAGGAGAAATCGTCTCATTTGTGACCACCCAGTCAGTCCGGGCAGAGAGCGTTGATTGGGAGCAGGAATTGGGCGCCGCCGCCTCAATCACTACGGCACCGCTTTCGCTCAAGGAAATCTACCTGACCCACGCCAGAATTGCCCAGGCCGAAAGGAATGAATCATGAAGACATTTATCACGGTCCTTAACCATGACCGG
>WBUO01000191.1 GCA_008933675.1 Dechloromonas sp. | reverse complement strand
GCCAATGATATCTACGGCGGAAAACTCTAACCGCAACTGGTCCAGAATTCAGGTGGCAGAGCACCTGAAATGGAGGCGGCGCCGTTCTCACAGGTCAGAGCCGCACGCATCCCCGCAGGGTATCGCGCAGCACTGCAATTGAATTGCTGAGCGAGGCTTCGCCTTCCAGCCGCCCGTTGATACGTAGCATCACCGTCCCGCTTTGCTGCATGAGCAGGGGAACAAGTTGCGTACCCGTCACGCCGCCGATCCATTGAGTGCCGTTCGCATTGGCGCGCTGAACGGATATGCTAACGAGCCGACCGGAGAAGTTCCACGTCATCGTCATCGCATTGTCGGCGGAGGGCTTGTTGAGCAGCATCGCCATGTAGGGCTTTCCGCCTTCACAATAGAGACTGAGGGCTTCGATGTTGGGCGATGCCGCGGCGCTCACATAAGCCATGGGCGCGCGACCTTGCACCGGTACAACTTCCCAGGGTGTACCGGGAAGCGGCACTGCCGTTTCGGGCGGGCTTTTGTCCAACAGCGTCTTGATTTCCGGCGCAATCGGCAGCCTAACGCCCGAAGCAGACGGATAAACTGTTAGCTTGCCGCGCTCCCAAAGGCCCACCTGCACCGCACGGCGCGCCGGGTCTATTATTATATAGGCCTGCTCCACACCGCCCTGATGCTGCGCATTGCCGGAAAGATAGTAATAGTTCCCAGCCCGCTGCAATGGCGAGACGGCTGAGAGATTGGTCCGCAGCGCAGCCATCTTCGGCCCCATCCGGGCCTTCAATGCCGCAGCCAAGGTACCCTTATCGAACAGGTCGATATTGTCCTTGGCGTAGCTTCCCGGATATTTGCCGACGAGGCTGGCGAGATTGGTCCATTCCGCTGGAATGCCTTGCACGGCCACCGCCGGCTCAGGCCGTGGCGGCAGTGGCGTGCCAGCAAGAGCGCTGCCCTGGCAGAGCGTGAACGGGCCGCCACCCGTGAAGGCCGCATGGAAAGAAGCCGGGCGTTGGCCGCGCGGCAGATCGGATTCAAAGCGGATGACACCGCGCTTCTCGTCGTCGTTCACATACATGAGAACCCGACCAAAATCATTGCTGCTAACTGGAAAGGGAAAAAATACTGCCATGATGCCGTCATAGCTCTGGCCCATGAAGGTGAGAGCATATTCCACCCGAGGGGGCTTTATTTCCCGACCATTGGCGCGGAACGTCATGCCCTTTTCATCGATGGTTACGCGCGGTTCCTTTGAGCAGTCGCCGCGCGGGGCGTAGCTGCCAAAGATATGGTCGACGCCCTGATCCTTGAAGCTGGATAGTGGTAGCGCCTGCGCACTTGCGGCAGCAATCGTGGCAATCGCACAAGCGGCAAGACCTACACCCGAAAGGCGGATTGTGGACGGCATGTGAAATGGCAATGTCATGTCGAATCCCCATCGAAGTGGTGACGGTTTTCGCGCGCACATGGCTCAGTCACGAGGTAAATTGGTGCGCCGGTCGCCTTGATCCTATTTGGCCAACAGGATAGCTGACTTAAGGGATGGTTTGGTTCTGGTCATGGATGCCCCCACGTGAAAGCCCTGCCCGGCAGGGACCGTGACGTGGTTAATACGATCTTGATGACTCTAAAATGAACGGGAAGGAATAGGTGAACTGACCTGACCCCCTGGTTTCCACCAGCCGGGATCAGAGCCCGGCCTTTTGCACTGCTATCCAACTTTCGACCACGCGGGTCATGCGCTCCGGATCGGGCATGCCGTACCGCAGCCGCATCCAAAAGTCGTCGGCGCGCGCTCGACCGCGCCAAGGCTGAAGCGCTGACAGCAAGCATCGGATGTATAAACTGATATCTTCGGATCTGAGATGGCACACCTCCCACCGCCCCGAGCAAAATAATAAAGTGCCATAATAAAGTTCTTTACCAAATGCCGAAAAACTGCTCATCTTCCAGCCGAGCGGCGAGAATCTTTTCCTCTCCGGAAATCTCCTTCTGGCCACTCCTCAAACTCGGGGCAGCTCGGCGAGCTGCCCCATTTTTGAACATCGACAATCGGGGACAAGGACGGGTTCGCGCAAGAAACGAAAAAATCGAGACAGGGAGAGATAGGGTGATGAATAAGAAAGCCTATTGGTTGGCAAGCGCCGTCGTGATGGCGTTGCCACAGGTCTCAAATGCTCAGGAAGTCATAGCCGAAGAGCCAGATGGCGGTGACAATGTCATCGTCGTGACAGCGCAACGTCAGGCGCAAAGCTTGCAAGACGTACCGATCGCTGTCAGCGCATTCAGCGCTGAGGCGCTTGAAAGCCAGCAGATCGAAAATGCCTCGGATCTACAGCTGACGCTGCCCAATGTATCTTTCTCGAAAGGCAATTTCACCTCAGCTTCATTCACTATTCGCGGCGTTGGCGACCTGTGCGTCGGCGTCACCTGCGATGCTGCGACCGCAATCCATGTCAATGGATCCCCCTTGTTCGGAACACGCCTGTTCGAGACCGAATATTTCGATCTGGAAAGGATTGAAGTCCTTCGCGGACCTCAAGGCACCCTGTTCGGCCGGAATGCGACCTCCGGGGTCGTGAATGTTGTGACCGCGAAACCCAAACTCTCCCGTTTCGAGGCTGAAGCGCAATTCGAGTATGGCAATTTCAACAGCATCGAAGCGCGTGGCATGGTCAACGTCCCGATCGGGGATATGATCGGCGTGAGGCTGGCGGGCATATATGTGAACCGCGACGGTTATACGACGAATCTCTATGATGGATCGGACATCGACGCTCGGGACCTCTATGCGTTGCGAGGCTCCCTTCGTTTCGAACCCGGTCCTGATACGACGATCGATCTCATGGGCTATTATTTCCGGGAAAAGGACACGCGCCTCAGAAACCAGAAACAAACGTGCCAACGCGATCCATTGGGCGTGCTCGGATGCCTGAACAATCGACGTGATTTCGATACCACGAACGCAAATTCAACGGTCGGTGCGACGCTCAGTTCATCCGAGTTCTTCGCCATTCAGGGCATTCCCGCCGTGCTCGGCCTCGGCAGCCTTTATGGCCCTGATGGGTTTTCCGGGTTTCAGGAGCCTGGCGATGTGCGTGTCGTCAACACGGCCTATACCCCTTTCTATTTTGCCGAAGAGCTACAGGTGCAGGCGCGCCTTGAGCAAAAATTCGGCGCGATGACCCTGACGGCCACCGGCATTTATCAGGATACTGAAGTCGATTCCAGGCAGGACTATTTTCTTGGAATTCAAAGCCGTGCCGGTTTCGCCCCGGCGCTCAATACGTTGGACTTTTTTGCGGCTAACGGATTACCGACAGGTCTTGCTCCGCCGGCGCCAGCCTTCATTCCCGGCTCTTCGGCCTATTTTTCGCCGATTGCCGGCGCTCTAATCCCGGACGGTCCGCAGGGCGTGCTGTGCACGTCGGATAATGATGATGGAAGCAGAGGCGCTTTCGAAGGGAACTCGCTGTGTTCCGAAACGCCGCTTTCTTTCGATCGATCTTCGGAACAACGCGAATCGTGGAGCGGAGAGCTCATCCTCACGAGTGACTTCGACGGGCCGTTCAATTTCCTGTTGGGCGGAATTTACGCGAAATCGAAAACCACCGACAATAGCTATTATGTGAACTCGTTTGCGCTCGATTACGCCAGTGCCGTATTGGGTTCATTCGGCTCCTTGTCGGGCGGCCTTCCGCCATCCTATTTCGCGACGTCGATGTATCGGAACAACTCGCTGGAATCGAATCTAGAGAGCTATGGCATTTTCGGCGAGGTCTATTTCGATCTAAGCGACCGGCTGACGTTGACCGGGGGGCTGCGTTACAATAATGACAAGAAGGATGTGACGGCGCGTACGACGCTGATCAGTTTCCTGAACCCTTATGCCAATGATGGAGATCCGTTCGATACCCCGATAACGCCCCTCACCGGGCCGTCTGGGCTTTTCGATGCCGACCCGGGGACGCCGGGCCAACAGCTCGCCCAGTTTCGCGAAGTAAGCTTCGACGAAATTACCGGACGAGCAGTTCTGGCCTTCGAGGTTACGCCGGACAATTCACTCTATGCATCTTATTCTAGGGGTTACAAATCCGGCGGGATCAATCCTCCGCTTTCTCCGATTTTCGCCGTCAGCGAGAGTTTCGGCTCTGAAACGATCGATGCCTTCGAGATCGGCTCCAAGAACGTCTTCGCAAACGGCGCGTTACAACTCAATGCCACCGCATTTTACTACAAATATAGTGGACTGCAGCTCAGCCGCATCGTGGCAAGAACGTCCGTGAATGACACGGTTGACGCCAATATCTGGGGTGTCGAACTGGAGTCTGTCATCAGGCCGGACCCGAACTGGCTTATCAATCTGTCCTTCAGCTATCTCAATGCCAAGGTCGCCGGCGATCAATTCTTCTCCAATCCGCGTGATCCGGGCGGCGGGGATCCTGATGCCGTGATTATCAAGGACATCAGCAATGGTGCGCACTGCGCTGTCACGGGACCTGCGCCTGGCGTTGCTGATGCGTTCGTTGCGGGCGTAAATGCGGCTCTCGGCCTTCGCGCACCGCAGGAATTTCCTTCGGACGGCAATATCGCCTCCAGCGGCGCGTTCGGCATTTGCGGTGTCCTCGCGAGCGCTATCCCTGCGAACAGCGGGATCCAGGTATTGAGTCCTGGCGTCGAGGTTAACATCAAGGGCAACACATTGCCGCAAGCGCCGAATGTCAAGGTCTCGATGGGCGTGCAGTACACGGCAGAGGTCGGGAATGGTATGACACTCGTCCCCCGCGTCGACATTTCCATGACCGGAAAGCAATATGGCAATATCTTCAACGGCAGAATTAATCGCATCCAACCTTTCGTACAGGCTAATGCAGTTTTGCAGTTGAATGGTGCCGACGAGCGCTGGTTTGTCCGGGGGTTCGTTCAGAATATCTTCGATAGCAACTCAATTACCGGACTTTATGTCACCGATGCCTCTTCCGGTAATTTTACAAATATCTACACGCTTGATCCGCGGCGTTATGGTGTCGCGATCGGCGCAAAATTCTAATGCTTTAGCTGTCCCAATCGATCGGGAAAAATTATACCGCATGAAAATCGCGGCGTCGGAGGGCCAGTAGCAGGCCCTCCGACGCCGATTTCATGCGCCAATTGCAGTCTTGGGCGAGGAATGGGTGTGAGATACGTCCGGCGTGCGCACTGCGGAAACTTGCGTCTCGCGCGAGCGATATGGGAGGCACATTGGCTCCTGCCCCTCGAATCTGACCGGCCCCCACCGAGTGGTCCGCGTGGACTGTTAGGTGTTTAGTCCCAGCATGTGATGGAGTGGTTTCATATTGAAGATATCTGGCTTGGATTTCCGGAGCTCTTCGATGGCCTCGTAGGTTGTCTTGAAGCGCAGAGCCTTCAACTGCTTGGCGAAGTTGTAAGCGACGAGCCAGTCGCGGACATGGCGGCGCAGTTCATTGATCGACGTGTAATGGAAGGATTTGACGGTGGCCTCCTTGATGGTGCGCACCATCCGTTCGGCCTGGCCGTTGGTCCATGGGTGATAGGGCTTGGTGAGGCGATGCTCGATGCCGTTCTGCTCGCAGACACGGCCGAAGATATGGCCGATCCATCCCAGTGGGCCGCCTTGGTCCCGCTGCACGAACTGTACGCCGTTATCTGTCAGGATGGTGTGGATCCTGGTAAGTGATAATTTTCCCCCACGCGGGGCGGACGGGCGCGGGCTTCGATTAGAAGCTGGCGCCTAATTTCGTTGTATCTAATTTCGATCGTGCTTTGCTCAGGCGGCGTTGGCGGTGGCACTCGTTTCGAACGTCATTTCGGCGGCCTTTGTATCGACCCAGTTCCCAGGTAGCAGGTCATCGATGGGCTCGCCGTCGCCGCGGGTGACGATGCGGGCAAGGACGTCGGCCAGGTAGGCGGCGGGGTTGATCGCACCCAGCTTGCAGGTCTCGATCAGCGACGCGATCGCCGCCCAGTTCTCGGCGCCCAGTTCGTGGCCCGCGAACAACGCATTTTTCCGTTGGAGTGCGATCGGCCGCATCGACCGCTCCACCGGGTTGTTGTCGATGTCGATCCGGCCATCGTCGAGGAACCGGACGAGCCCGGCCCAGTGGCTCAGTGCATAGTTGATCGCCTTGAGGGTCGGCGAGCCGCTGAACATGCGCCGGCGCTTGGCGTCGAGCCAGTCATGCAGCTCGTCGACGATCGGGCTGGACCGCGCCTAGCGGACGGCAAGGCGCTCCTCGGGCGTGCGACCGTGGATCTCGCGCTCGATGTTGTAGAGCAGCCCGATCCGGTGCAGCGCTTCGGTGGCGATCGGCGCGCCATCGCCCTTGCCGCCGGCGTCGAAGAAGCCGCGGCGAACATGCGCCCAGCAATAGGCCAGCACCGAGGGTCCGCCGGGACGTCCCGCCTTGCCGAACTGGCCATAGGCTTCATAGCCATCGACCTGCAGGATGCCGTGATACTCGCCGAGGAGCTTCGCCGCCCACATGCCGCCCCGGCCCGGCATGTAGCTGTAAACGATCGCGGGTGGATCGACCCCGCCATGCGGGCGGTCGTCGCGGACCATCGCCCACAGGTAGCCCGTCTTCGTCTTGCCGCTGCTCGGCGCCAGCACCATCGCGGTGGTCTCGTCGACGAACAGGCGATCGCTCTTCAGAAGCTCCGCCTTCTGCCGGTCGACGATCGGCTTCAGATAGCCCGCCGCGCGGCCGACCCAGCCCGCGAGCGTCGCGCGATCGATCGTCACGCCCTGGCGCGCCAACATCTGCGCCTGCCGGTAGAGCGGAAGGTGATCAGCGTATTTCTTGACGAGGATATCGGCGAGCAGCGCTTCCCTCGGCAGGCCGCCCGGCACCACATGCGCGGGAGCCTTCGCCTGCGCGACGCTATCGCCGCACGATCGGCACACCATCCTCGGCCGCACCGTCACGATGACGCGATATTGGGCGGGGATGATGTCGAGTCGTTCGGACCGATCCTCGCCGATCCGGTGCAGCGCACCGCCGCAGCCCGCGCAGCAGCCGGCCTCCGGCGCGATCTCGATCTCGTGACGCGGAAGATGCGCCGGCAGCGAGGCGCGGGTTCGTCCGCCGCACGCTTGCGCCGCGGCGGCGCGATGCCGGTGGCTTCCTCGCCCTGTTCGACCAGCAGTTCGGCTTCGGCCATCGATACGTCGCGATCTTCGAGCGCCAGCGCGAGCTGGCCGCTGTCGATCTTCTCCGACCGCTTGCCGAAGTGCATGCGATTGAGGACATCAAGAAGGTGCTGGAGCCGGGCGGAGCGGAGCCGTTCGGCGATGATCATCGCCTTTAGTGCCTCGACGTCGTCGGGCAGCTCTTCCACCCCCTCGCTCATGGTGCGGATGGATACATTATTTCGCGGTTTTCTGCCCGTTTTGTGCGGCAAGACGAGTCATTTTCACGGCCTATAACGCCATCACCGGACGCGCCACACGCGGGGCATGAACACGCGCCCAGTCGAGCCCTTCGATCAGCGCCGAAGCCTGCGCCGCGGTAAGGCTCATCACCCCGTCGCCGAAGCGCGGCCAGCGGAACGTGCCCGTCTCGAGCCGCTTCGTCACCAGCACCAGGCCGGTCCCGTCCCATAGCAGCAGCTTGATCCGATCGGCGCGCTTGCGGCGGAACACGAACATGATTCCGGAGAAGGGGTCGCGGTTCAGCTCGTGCTGCACGAGCGACGCCAGGCCCACCATTCCCTTGCGGAAGTCGACCGGCTTCACCGCCACCAGCACTTTGAGTGGTCCCGGCGGGATGATCATGTCGACACCTGCACCGCGAGCAGCACCCGCTCGATATGGTCGGCAGTCACGCCGTCGGGAATGCGGATCGTCATGCCCTTGATGTTGATGCGGATCTCGGCGCCGCTGCCCTGCGCCTTCGG
>WBUO01000190.1 GCA_008933675.1 Dechloromonas sp. | reverse complement strand
CCCGGAAACCTGCAGACAGCCGGCGCTGCGGGCGGCTGCCAGAACCGCATCTGCCGGGTGGCGGGAGAACTCGCGGCTGAGCAGCAACAGGACGTGTTCGGCCTGGCTGGTACCGGCGGCTGCCAGTGCTGCCGCAACCGCTTCCTCGGCCAGTACGCGGTGCGCCTGCGGGCCGCTGGCGAAGCCGCTGCCGACCTTCATGTGGTTTTCCCGCTGAAGGCGCACAGATCGGCCACGATGCAGCGCGGACATTCCGGGCGGCGGGCCTTGCACACGTAGCGTCCGTGCAGGATCAGCCAGTGATGGGCATCCTTGCGGAAGGCCGCGGGCGTGACGCGCAAAAGCTTCTCTTCGACTTCCAGCACGGTTTTGCCAGGAGCCAGGCCGGTCCGGTTGCCGAGACGGAATATGTGGGTGTCGACGGCGATCGTTGGCTGGCCAAAGGCGGTGTTGAGGACGACGTTGGCGGTCTTGCGGCCGACGCCGGGAAGGGCTTCGAGCGCGTCGCGGTCGGCGGGTACCTCGCCACCATGCCGCTCGAGCAGCAATTGACAGGTGGCAATGACATTTCTGGCCTTGCTGCGATAGAGGCCGATGGTACGGATGTAGTCGGCCAGGCCTTCGACGCCCAGCGCCAGCATGGCAGCCGGTGTCGGTGCGGCGGGAAAGAGGCGTGCCGTTGCCTTGTTGACGCCGACGTCGGTGGCTTGTGCCGAGAGAATCACCGCGACCAGCAACTGAAAGGGGGTGGCGTAGTGCAGCTCGGTGGTCGGACTTGGATTGGCTTCCCGCAGGCGACTGTAGAACTGCGCGATTGTGTCTTTTTTCACGGAACGAGGCGGATTGGCGGATTGTCAGGCGGTGCAGAATACGCCATATTGTACGAAACAGGCTTTTACCTGACAGAGAAGGGGGCGGAAATCATGCCCTTGGTGCCGCAAGAAAAAGAACTTGGCCTTTCGCAACTGGTGGAAGGCAACCCGGTGGCAACCATCGTCATCGATGCGCAGCATCGCGTGACGCATTGGAACAGGGCGTGCGCCCAGTTGACCGGAGTGACAGCCGAAGAAATGCTGGGCCGCCGTGAGCAGTGGCGGGCCTTCTACGGCGAAATGCGACCGATCCTTGCTGATCTGATCGTCGATCGTGCCCTGGAAGGAGAAGTCGGCCTGTTCTATCCCGGCAAGTTCCGACGCTCGGCTCTGATCGATGGCGCCTGGGAGGCGGAGGATTTCTTTCCCGCCTTCGGCCCGGGGGGGCGCTGGTTGTTCTTCACGGCGGCAGCCATCCGCGACGCTGCCGGCGAGATTGTCGGCGCCATCGAGACCTTGCAGGACGTGACAGAGCGTCGTTTGGCGGAACATGCCCTGCGTGACAGCGAGGCCTATCAGGCGCAGATCCTCGAAGGCAGTTCTGTGGCGACACTGGTCATCGACGACCGGCATCAGCTGACCCACTGGAATCACGCCTGCGAGGTGCTGACCGGCAGACTGGCGCGCGACATGATCGGCACCAACCGGCAGTGGCAGGCCTTCTATCCGGCGCCGCGGCCGATCATGGCCGATCTGGTACTCGACCGTGCCAACGAAGGCAGTATCGACCGCTTTTATCATGGCCGTTTCCGGCCGTCCGCCCTGGTACACGGCGGCTATGAAGCCGAGGATTTCTTTCCGCATTTCGGCGATGGCGGCCGCTGGCTGTTCTTCACCGCCGCGCCGTTGCGCGACGCGCGTGGCGAGGTGGTCGGTGCCATCGAGACCCTGCAGGATGTCACCGAGCGGCGGCGTGCCGAGGAAGCCCTGCGCGAGAGCGAGGAACGCTACCGGCGTCTGAGCCTGACCGACTCGCTGACGGGCCTGTTCAACTCCCGGCATCTGCACGAGCGTTTGCAGGCCGAACTGGAGCGCGCGCTGCGCTACGGCCGGACGTTTTCGCTGATGGTGCTCGACTGCGATGACTTCAAGCGGATCAACGACAACTATGGTCATCTTGAAGGCGACCGTGTGCTGCAGTCACTGGCCGGGGCCATTGCTCATTGCCTGCGTCGTACCGACAGCGCCTATCGCTATGGTGGCGAGGAATTTGTCGTGATCCTGCCCGAGGCCGGTGCTGAAGCTGCTTACACGCTGGCCGAGCGTCTGCGCAGCGGTTTTGCCGCGCTGGAAACGCAAACGGCCGATGGCCGGAAGATGCGTTGTACGGTCAGCATCGGCGTTGCGGAGTTTCTGCCCGGCGATACCGAGAGAGCGTTGATGCAACGCGCCGACGAGTCCTGTTATGCGGCCAAGCGCGGCGGCAAGAACCGGGTGGTCCTGGCCGGCCCGGGGGGTGTTGCGGCAAAGTGAAAAAGGCTTGCCGGGAGGTGCTTTTAGGGGGCGATGCCGCCCCCGCCGGGCCATTCGGGGGATAATTCAGTCATGGTGTTTGACGGATTTCGCCTTTCTGCTGCTTTCATCGCGCTGTCGCTGACCGGTGCGGCGCTCGGCTGGTTCTTCTTCGGTCGCGATCAGCCGGCGCCCATGGAGGCGCTTTCCCCGCCGGCGCCGATGATGATGCAGGGCGACATACTGCAGCCCATCCTGCCGCTGGTGCCGCTGGGCAATCTGGATGGCGGGCGGGTGGCGCTGGGCCGGCAGTTGTTCCATGACGCCCGCCTGTCGGCCGATTTCTCCGTTTCCTGCGCGACCTGCCATAACCTTTCGGCCGGTGGTGTCGACGGCCAGCGTTTTTCGCTGGGCATTGGCGGCGCACGCGGAACAATCAATGCGCCGACGGTATTCAACAGTGCCTACAGCATTGCGCAGTTCTGGGACGGTCGGGCGGCCTCGCTGGAGGAGCAGGCCGCCGGGCCGATCCAGAATCCGATCGAGATGGGCGCTACCTGGTCGCAGGTGCTCGGCCGCCTGGAACTGGATAACGAACTGCTCGGCGAATTTCGTCGCCTGTACGCCGATGGCCTGACGGCGAACAACGTGCTGGATGCCATTGCGACGTTCGAGCGCTCGCTGGTGACCGTCGATTCGCGTTTCGACCGCTATCTGCGCGGTGATCAAAAGGCCTTGTCGGCGCAGGAGAGCGACGGTTTCCGGCGGTTTCGCGAATTCGGCTGTACCAGTTGCCATCAAGGGATGCTGATCGGCGGCAACATGTTCCAGAAATTCGGCGTGCTCGGCGATTATTTCGCCGGCCGGGCCATCACCGAAGAGGACCTCGGCCGCTATAACGTGACTCGACGCGAGGAAGATCGTCATGTATTCAAGGTGCCCAGCCTGCGCAATGTCGCCCGCACGGCCCCCTATTTTCATGACGGCTCGGCCGAAACACTCGATCAGGCGGTGATTGTCATGGCCCGCTACCAGTTGGGACGCGATCTCTCGGCCGAGGACGTCGAAGCCATCGTGGCCTTTCTCCATACGCTGAACGGCGAACTGCCGGCGACGACACGATGATGGGCATGCTGCGCCGACTGTTTGACAATGTCCGCTTGCTGCGCCTGGTGATCGGCTTCGCAGCGCTGCTCGGGCTGCTCTTCTGGCTGTTCATGCGGGCCGAGGAAATTTCGCCGGAGATTCATTACGAATACCTGCAGTCGTTGCGCCGGGTACAGCAGGCGGATGTCGAACTGAATGCCGCACTGCTCGCCAGCCATGCCAATCTCCTGCACAACTACGATCCGCTGGTTCGTCATGTGAATGACATCCGGACTCAGGAGGCGCCACTTCAGCGCATTCCCGCATCCTTGCCGGAGACCACGCGGCAGCGCCTGGGCCAGCTCGTCGAGCGCCTGATCGTCAGCCAGCGCGAGAAGGCGGACGATGTCGATCGCTTCAAGCGCAGCAACTCGGTGCTGCGCAATTCGGAAATCTATTTTCCGCAAGCCGCCGAGGCCGTGCTGCGCCAGGTCGGAGCTCGACGGCCGCTGGCACTGGAGCATCTGGTTCGCCGCATCCTGGCCCTTTCGGGGGGCGGGGCGCTCAATGGCAACGAGGAATCGTTGCAGGAGTTGCGTACGCTGCGCCGCGAGAATCCGGCGATCGATGGGCCGTTGTCGCTCAATCAGCTGCTGGTGCATGCCGAGTTGATCATCGAGCGTCGCCCCGAGGTCGATGCGCTGGTTGTCCGCATCATGGGCTCGCCCTCCGCCATGCTGCTCGAGGAGGTGACCCGGGTCTATATCGAGGGCCATGAAGAATCGCTGCGTGTGGCCGGCTATTTCCGTCAGCTGCTTTATCTGCTGACGTTGTTGCTGGTTGCCTATGCCGTGTATGCGCTGGTCCGCTTCGAACGCGACCGGCGCCGGCTGGCCGTCGCTCACCGTGACCTGGCCGAACGCTACCGGGCGCAGCTGCGGGCCGAGGGCGAGCTGCGCCTCTACGCGACGGTGTTCACCAATGCTACGGAAGGCATGACGATCACCGACGCCGCGTCGCGCATCGTCGCCATCAATCCGGCATTCACCGCCATTTCCGGTTATCAGGCTGAGGACGTTCTGGGCAAGACGCCGGCGATCCTCAATTCCGGTCAGCAGGGGCCGGATTTCTATCGCCAGATGTGGACGGAGCTGCTGGCCAACGGGCAGTGGCAGGGCGAGATATGGAACCGGCGCAAGGACGGCGGGATCTTCCCGGAGTGGCTGTCGATCGCCGCGGTGCACGACGACAAGGGTGAGACCAGTCATTACATCGGCATCTTCACCGATATTTCCGAGCGCAAGCAGAGCGAGGCGCGCATCCACCACATGGCCCACCACGATGTGCTGACCGGGCTCCCCAACCGCCTGCTGCTCGAAGACCGCGTCGGTCAGGCGATGCTCAAGTCGAAGCGGAGCAGCCGGCCGATGGCGTTGATCTTCATCGATCTCGACCGTTTCAAGAACATCAACGACACGCTTGGTCACGAAGTCGGCGACCAACTGCTGGTCCAGGCCGCCCAGCGCGGCCTGTCGGTGCTGCGCGATACCGATACGCTGTCGCGCCAGGGCGGTGACGAGTTTGTCGTCGTCCTGCCGGAACTGGAGCACCGCCAGGATGCGATGTACGTCACGCGCAAGATTCTGGCTGCCCTCTGTCAGCCCTATCTGCTGGCCGGTCATGAACTGACGGTCAGCGGCAGTGCCGGGATCGCCCTCTATCCCGATGACGGGCAGACCGTTTCCGAACTGCTGCGCAAGGCCGATGCCGCGATGTACCGGGCCAAGGAGGAGGGGCGCAATACCTTCCGCTTCTTCTCGTCCGAGATCAACACCGCCTCGCTGGGTGAGCTGCTGCTCGAGAACGATCTTTATGGCGCCCTGGACCGCGGGGAGTTGCTGATCCACTATCAGCCGAAGGTCGATGCCGGCAGTGGCCGGCTGGTCGGGGCCGAGGCGCTGATGCGCTGGCAGCATCGCGAACGGGGGCTGATCCAGCCGGCAGTCTTCATTCCCATCGCCGAGGAGAATGGTCTGATCAACACCTTCGGCGAGTGGGCGATCCGCACCGTTTGTGCCCAGCAACGCGCCTGGCTCGACGCCGGGCGGCAGGTCGTCCCCATCGCCGTCAACATTTCGGCCCAGCAGTTTGCCCAGGAGGACCTGCCGCAAATAGTCGCCCGCATACTGGCCGAGTTCGCACTGCCGCCGCAACTGCTCGAGCTGGAGTTGACCGAGTCGCTGCTCATGCGCAACGCCAGCCGGGCGGCGCAGGTGCTGGCCAGCTTGCGTACGATGCAGGTGTCGGTTGCCATCGACGATTTCGGTACTGGCTACTCCTCGCTCAGTTACCTGCGGCAGTTCCCGGTACAGGTTCTGAAGATCGACCAGGCCTTCGTCTGCGAGATCGATGAATACGGCGAGCAGGTCCGTCTGGCCTCAGCCATCATCGCCATGGCACACGAACTCGAGCTGTGTGTGGTTGCCGAGGGCGTCGAAACGGAATATCAGCGGGCCTATCTGTACGAGCACGGCTGCGACCAGTTCCAGGGCTTCCTGTTCGGCAAGCCGCAGCCGGCCGGGGAACTCGAAAAGTTATTGGCCGGGGGCCCGCTGTTGTGCGACACGGCCGGTGCGGCGGCCTGATTTCAGCGATTCGATACTGACTCCCGTCGCCAGCCGGGCGCGTAGCTGACCGCAGGCGCCTTCCACATCCTGGCCGGCCGACTGGCGCAGGCGGGTCAGGATGCGTCGGCGGTTCAGGCTTTCAGCCAGGGCCGCGGCACGCTCCGCCGAGGGGCGGTCGAAGCCGCTGCCCTCGACCGGATTGAACGGGATCAGGTTCATCATCGCGTACTTGCCGGCGAGCAGGCGGGCGATGGCATCCATCTCGGCATCGCTGTCATTGACTCCGGCGAGCAGTGTCCACTGGTACTGGATCGGATGGCCGACGGTGCGGGCGTAGATCTCGCCCAGTTCGACCAGCTCGGCCGGATCGATGCGTGGCGCGTTGGGTAGCAGGCGGGCGCGTAGTTCGGCATCGGTGCTGTGCAGCGATAGCGCCAGCGCCGGTTTGACTGTCTGCTGCGGCAGGCGCTCGAAGACGCGGCGGTCGCCGACGGTCGAGAAGACCAGATTCTTGTGGCCGAAGCCGCCGGCCGTGCCGAGCAGGTCGATGGCTTCGAGCACGTTGTCGAGGTTGTGCGCCGGCTCGCCCATGCCCATGAAGACGACGCGCCTGACCAGGCGGCGGGCGCGAGCCTGCACCACCTGGGCGACGATCTCGGCGCTACCCAGCTGGCGCAGCAGGCCATCGCGGCCGGTCATGCAGAACTGGCAGGCAACGGCACAGCCGACCTGGGTCGACACGCAGACACCGTCGCGCGGCAGCAGCACGCTCTCCACCGTCTGGCCGTCGGCCAGGTCGACCAGCAGGCGGGCCGAACCGTCGGCGCCGGGGTGCTCGGAACGGATGCGGGCAAGGCCGGCCAGTTGCCCGGTCAGCGAGGGCAGGTCGCGGCGCAGGGACAGCGGCAGGAAGTCGTTCGCCGGCTTCTGGCGTGGTCCGGCGTCGAGTGGCCGGGCGGCCGTCCAGGCGCGCAGCACACGCTCCTCGTGCACGGGGAGGGCGCCCCGCTCGCGCAGGAAGCGGCGAATGTCGGCGACTTGCAAGGTGCTCGTCAGCTCGCCGAAACCGGCGCCGGCTCACCGGCGGCGTTGCCCTTGTCGCGTGCCCGGGCGGCAGCGCGAGCGTCCATCCAGTTCTTCCAGGCGATCATGCAGCCGAGCAGGATGAAGGCGCCGGGCGGCAGCAGGCCGAGCAGGAAGCCGGGGTAGCTTTCCGGCAATAGCTGGATCGGCTGCAGGCCGGGGAAGACCATGTCGATGCCGCCGAACAAGGTGCCGGCCCCGAGCAGTTCGCGCATGGCGCCGAGCAGGCCCAGCGTCCACAACATGCCGAGGCCCATGAAGACGCCGTCGAGCGTCGAATGCAGCGGCGGATTCTTGGCGGCGAAGGCCTCGACGCGGGCGAGCACGATGCAGTTGGTGACGATCAGCGGAATGAAGATGCCAAGCACCACATAGAGTTCGTGCAGCGCGGCGTTGAAGGACAGGTCGACGACGGTGACGAGGGCGGCGACGATGAGGATGAAGACCGGGATGCGGATCTCATGCGGAATCAGATTGCGCAGCGAGGCGACGGCGACGTTGGAAAGCGCCATGACGATGATGGTCGCCAGCGACAGCATGATGCCGTTGACCGCGTTGGTCGTCACCGCCAGCAGCGGACACAGGCCGAGGATCTGGACCAGCGAGGTGTTCTGCTTCCACAGGCCGTTGCGGGCAATGGTGGCAAGTTCGTCACGGGTGATCATGGCTGGCCTCCCTCCGGCTTGAACAGCTGTTCGCGATTGGCGTCGAACCAGCGCGCCGCCTTGTGCACGGCGCGGGCGATGGCGCGCGGGCTGATCGTCGCGCCGGCGTAGTAGTCGAGGCGTCCGCCGTCCTTGATCACGCGCCAGGCCTTGTCATCGGTGCCGGACAGCGCCAGACCGTTGAACTGGGTGATCCACGGGCGCGCCTTGTTG
>WBUO01000189.1 GCA_008933675.1 Dechloromonas sp. | reverse complement strand
CAGAGAGCGGTGGCCCATCTGGTTGCGGGAGCGGGTGTCGTCACCGACTCGGTTTCTGCGCGCGGAGGTTCAATCAAGGCCGATGACGCAGCGACCGGCGACCTTGTTGTCGCCGGCGCTGGCGGCCGTGGCGTCACCGACGATTCCATTGGTCGGCTAAGGCGACCGAGCATGAAAGCCCCGCTGACGGCTGCGGCGAACACGACCAATTTTACGAGGCCGAACTTGGTCATGGGTAGATTATCAGTTGAACCGGGTAGACTTGTCGATAGCGGCGAAACCTCGCCGCCAAGCAGGAGTCCCACACTCATCAGCATATAGTTTCGTAGAGAAATACCTGGCAGACGGCTTTCCGGCGCTGCGTGGGCCCGCCGTTGTTCCACCTTATCAGTAAACTGTGTCGCATGCTAAAACTCAATCTATCGCTGGCGTTTGATGGACGTCCGAATGTAGCGCGACTGACGAAGTGCGACGAACGCTGCAACCAAGACGCCAAGGACGGCCGCGTAGGTGGACGGCTCCGGGACTGAAGAAATCGTTAGGCTATATGCCTGCCAGTAAGAACTCGCGCCGTCAAAATACATGCCAGTCCCCACTACGGTGCCAGAATCGTTGATGTCTTGAGCCATGAGCAGGGCAGTAAACCCGGGAGTGGAGCCGTCAGAGAGGAGAGATGCTGCGACGTAATTGAGATCATGCGAAGTCGTGCCATCATACAGAAAGGCGCGGCTGCTGCCGCTCTGCGAAGAGTTGCCGACGACGACACCGTGGTTGTTTATGCTGTTGGCGTAGGCACTGGTGTGGCCTGCCACCAAGGGGATTTCAGTCATGGCGCCTTCTTGAAAAAGAAATGCGCGCCCTTGTCCGGATGCGTTGGCCGTTCCGCCCACAATCTGGTTGCTGTCGTTAATCTTGGCAACGTCGCTCCAGTTGCCCCCCAGCGTGCCAAGCTCTTGGAGAGTTCCACCAGAATAGACAAAGGCCCGTGCATTTCCTGAGGCATTTTGTGACGTCCCGACGACAATACCGCTACTATTGATCGACATGGCCCGTCCCCAGGTTCCGCCGAACGAGCCAAGATCGGTCATGACGCCGCCTGAATAGAGGAACGGGCGGTGCTCCTCGGTGGCGCTGTAGGCCGTGCCGACGATCTGTCCGCCGGTATTGATGCCATACGCTCGACTGATCGAGCCGCCCAGCGTTCCCAAGTCGGTCTTCGTTCCACCCGAATAAAGGAAGGCGCGTTGGACTCCTGAGCTATTCTCGGCCCAGCCCACCACTTGGCCTGAGGAGTTTATTCCGTAGGCGTAACTGTTCGTGCCACCAAAGGTCCCGAGGTCGGTTGCCGTGCCGGCCGAGTAGAGAAAGCCGTGCGTTTGTGCCCCGCCGGCGATGTCTGAACTCCCGACGATTTGCCCGACGCTGTTAACCGCGTTACCGATTCCAGACTGGCCCCCTAATGAGCCCACGGCAGTGAGACCAATGGCGACGATCGGTTGCGCGATGGCGATGGTGACGCCTGTTAACGAGATCAAAACCAGAGCAATGAGCCGGGCCATGCCGGATTCTTTCCTTTGGGGTATTATGTGTCACGTCGAATACGTGCCCCGCCGGTTAGCCAAGATAGACCCCTTGTTAACATTCGATAATGGGCTACAAAGCGCCGCAATTCGGCGCGAGCCATGTATTACCCAATTGGCGGCTTGGCGCAAAGGCATTCTTGACCCAGCCTGGGGCGACGCGATCTCGGTATCGACACGCCTGTTCGGTTCAACTGATGCTCCACCCATGACCAAAGCCTGCCCTAAAAAACTGGTCGTGTTGGTCGCGGCGCTCAGCGGGGCCTTTATGCTCGGTCGCCTTAGCTGCCCGGTGGAATCGTCGGTAACGCTAGCGCCGCCGCTCGTGTCGACGGTAACAAAGGCGCCCGTTGGGGCACCGGCCGGCTCAGTTAAGCTTTCACGAGCAGAACCTGAGACAATGACGACACCTGCTCCTGCAACCAGGTGGATCGCGGCTCTCTGGTTGCGAAAGGCCGGAATGGTCGCTACAGGAATGGCTCTGGTATCCGATCAAGTGGGGCCACAGATGATCGGGTTCTTCGACCTCACGCCGGCGGAGACAGCTACGCTGGATGCTGCGGTGGCGCGCGCCGCAAAGCGGATGGCGGAGTTGGCAGACCTGCATGCTTCAGGTAAGGAGGATGAGACCACGGGCAAGCTGATCGTTGACGTGGCTGCTTTCCCAGACGAGGGCGGGCGTGTGTATGACGAACTGCTGGGCCAGTTCCGATTGGTCCTCGGCCCCGAGCGTTTCGCCTATTTCGGCACTCTCTTCGGTGACAGTTTCGACCAAAGCTATGACGGCTTCGGCACCCACCGCGTGCGATACGAAGTTGAACTGAAACCCATGGCTACGCCCAAGGGGCAACCGATCCACCGAATCGAGCGTTCCTTCGTGGCCGGAGACGGCAGTTCAGGACGAAGCAACGGTCAGCTCCGGTTGGACCAACTCGTAAAGTATAACCCGGTCCTCAAACGTTTCCTCCCTCCAGTTTTGGCCGAAACAACGAAGTGAGGAGCGTATCTCGACTTAGCAATTTCACCGTTATTATGCATGAAAGACTATGACGTAATCCCGCTAGGCGCCACATTGGTTGCGGTATGTCGATGGGCTAATCCGAATAGCCGACCAACTAAGGAGCGCTTCCGAGCGCTCGTGGTTTATAGCAGGTCAAACAAAAGTGTGGAGGCGTTTGTCGATAGCTTTTTAAGGATGGGTCCCGAAGAAGGTGTCTGCCGGGTCGGGAACTATTCCCACTTTTCGTATTTCCTATACCTTTGGAGGCAAGACCCGGAACAAGAGAAGGTTTTTCGTCGTGCATGGGGTTACTTTCTTGGCGCCCATGCCCGCTATTCTGGTTGTCACCTAATTACCCCTGGAAAGCTAGCATCAAAGGACGTGGAGTTCTGGGCATTGATATCTCAAGACATCGAATCATTGGCCGAGTCTTACGATAGATATTCTTCCGAGGAAGACTGAGTAACGGAAGCTCGCCCAGTCGAGATTCTCGCCAAGATACGCCAGCAGCTTCAAGAAATCGGCACGCGAAACCTTCGACCGATACCGGTAGTCGGCATCGGGGTTCACGGATAGTTGGAGCGCGCTTCATTTTCTTTTGGCTAACGTCACGATAAACCGCCTCGGCTTGGCGAGGTTGGTTCCGCTGTGTGGTTCGCCTCTTCCTTAGTCACGGCTGAGCCGCACGCGGATGGCAAAATCCAAGGAGCACAGAAACAGGTCCGAGCACAGGGATTAGCCATGCGACAAGATAGGCAACGATCACCAACGCAGAAGACACCTCACTTCGCCTCTTCAGAACGACCGCGGTCGCGATGCACGCCAAGACGATGTGGACGACCGGGAATAGCTGCGCAATGACCTGCATGACGGTGGATGATGAACTGTTCATGGTCTGTGGGGGTCATGTCATTCTGCTGGGCTTGATTCGGGGTCGATAGGTTTTTGGCTCATGCGAAACGCACACCAGCAGAGGTGAATGGTGAGCCACCATAGATATTCCGAGGCGGGCTGATAAAAGCCGCCCTCCGGCAACAGGCCATGCGCGAGTTCATTCCGGAGATTGTGACCGAAGCGCTCGATTAGAATACCTCGCAGGTCAAAGGAGATATCCGGTCCAAAAATCTGCTCAAACTCTGGCATTTCCATTAGCTGCTTGAGATCCTTCTCGGCTTGGATGCCGTCGCGCATCCCTGAAGTGATCGCTCCTGCTTGTTGGAGAACATATCGAATGGACGCTTCCAGCTGCGGAATGAGCAGGTGCATCGCCATCAACCAATCGCCATGAAATCCTGCTTGGATTCCGCGCAGATAGATCCCTTCGTGCCCCTCTGGCATGAAAGGATTGTTTAGAACGAGGAACAGCAGGTCTCGCCGGCGAACGGCATGCTCTTCCATGATCGCCAACCGTGCGGGCTCGATACGCCACGCGACAGGCATTTGCCACTGAATTGTCCGCGCTTGGTTGTAGAGATGCTTGAGCACCGCTTCGGCCTGCTCCTCGGGTGTGCCTGTCCCAAGTGGAGGTAAGACGTCGGCGGTTTTGCCCGTATGATCAATCGTTGAAGTAGTGACGAGCCGGGGAAAGATGAAATCCTTGGAGGATTCGGCGTGTTGCTTTTTGAGATCCTCGAACTTGGTCGGACGAGCGACGTTTGCGAAGCGCTCCAGAGCAGCGCGAATATCCAGGCCACTAACGAATTTACGCGAAGCCTCCTGACAAAGCGCTTCGTTTTCCCGGAAACCTGGAATTTCGTCTACCGCGACCTCGGTGGTTTGCATCTCGTTCGGGATTTGCCCTTGGATTTCCAGAAGCCGGCGATGCACGGCCTGGATTCGTGCTTTGTCCGCCTTGGCTCGGCGCAGAGCTTCCAGTCCTTTACCTATCCAAGTCGCTGCAAACATGGCTCCGTGCTGATTCTTGAAGCCGTTTTCCCCATTGGAGATGTTGCACTCTGCCGCCGCGAGCTGACAGCGTCGCACGTCTTCATTCTTTTTCTCGCGGCGATGCCATTGTTCGGCAACCTGCCAGTAGTCCTCGGAAAAATGCCAATTGCTGATGCTCGCGAATTGCTGAGCGAGCCGCTCGGCGAGAGCGGCATAACGAGCGTGGTCGCCCTGATCGAGCGAGAGCAGTATCGACATCAGGCGATGGCATAGCAGCCCCGACTTGGGGTTATTCTCGAACTCCTTGATGGCAGATTCCAAGACTGCGACTACTACCGCACATTCTTTCTCGAACCCACGAATTGCTGATATGCGCGCGGCGCGCTCGATCCTTTCGGTATACGGTGGCCACATGTCATCGCTCTTTAGGCGCTCAGCGGACTCAAGGAAGGCGGAGACTGCAATTTTGGCGGCCTTGAAATTCTTCTTCGTTACCCAAAGCACATCGGCGACACGCGCGCGGAATTCTGGGTCGGCGATTTCATCGACAACACCGGCAAGCGCAATGAGGTCGGCTTCTGTTAAATCTTCGGCATTTAAGGATCGCGAGCCATCGGAGCTGGTCCACAACGAACCGTAAGGATTGCCCTTCGCGTCAAAGTTTGGGTGGAAAGACGCAACGACGTAGAGAAGCGAGAAAACACGGTGTCCGAGTTCGTCGCCAGCTTGTTTGCAGGATTCAGCCGCCGCCGTGAGTATCCCGTGGTAACTGTGAATCTCCGCTCGCTTACTGCTGGCAATCCGAGCCTGCCAATCATAACGACGGAGGTCGTCGGCGGTGACGTTGAAACGCTCTTGGGGTCCGTCGGTCATAGAGTCTATTCAGGCACGCGGACGTGGCCGGTGAGGAGGTCGTTCATCAAGCCGGATCTGAGTAAACGAAGTTTTGAGAGTTCATCCGCGGCATTGGTGATATCCGACCTAAAATGAAGTTCCACAAGGACCCAGATGTTGAGCTTGCGTGGTGAGGGCACGCCGCCCCCATTACCGTTCACTGTGCTTTTTATGGGTCATCTTTACTGGTTTCTTTATCTTTTTGGCATGCGAAATTGAATACAGTAGCAGGTGAGCTAAGTCTTGTGCTTCCTCCATTGTGAGTGAAAAATTTGCGCTAAATACACCGGCTTCGCTATCTCTATAGATACTTTGCGTATAGCCATTAACGGGAGGTTGGAATACATATTTTAGGTTGATCCAATCGTCCTTTTTAGGGAACTCACATTTGTCATCCGACAGCCAAGCTTTACGCTGAGTGAGCTCGATCTCGTAACTTGATGCATTTTCCCCAGTCCCGTATGTCTTTTCGGCGTATTCTACTGTAATTTCCATTTTTATATATATGTTTGGCAGGCGGTTTTTGGACGGGCGTTTGTATCGAACTCAGCTGCAATTGGTGATCGAATCTCACTAATGTCGGAATCAGAGAGGTGCATTGTCGATTTCTATGCGCCTGTCTGTTTCCGAAATGCTCCCTTTCATACCGCCCAATCGGCGCAGAGTAGTGCGGCCTGAGCTAGGACTTCCTTAACCGCGGCCTCTTGGAGATCAGGCGGGTAACCAAAACGGTTGAGGATGCGTTTCACCATGACGCGTATCTTCGCCTGAGCGCCCTCTCGTAGGGTCCAATCGATAGTCACGCTCTTTCGGACCTGCGTAACGAGTTCGGTGGCGATGACGCGGAGCTTAGCGTCGCCCATGGCCTTCACGGCACTTTCGTTGGTGGCGAGGGCGTCGTAGAATGCGATCTCTTCGTTGCTCAGTCCAAGATCCTCGCCGCGCTTGTCCGCCGCGCTGAGCTGCTTCGCCAGCTTGATGAGTTCTTCGATGACCTCCTGCGTGGCAATGGCCCGGTTGTGATAGGCATTGAGCGTGCGTTGGAGCAGCTCGGAAAACTGCCGGCTTTGCACCAGATTGCGGGTTGATCGGACTCGGATCTCGTCCTTGAGTAGCTTTGCGAGTAGCTCGGCGGCGACGTTCTTGTGTTTTAGCCCCCGCACTTCTGCCAGGAATTGCTCGGACAGAATGCTGATGTCGGGCTTGGGCAGGCCTGCGGCCGTGAACACGTCGATGATCTGGCCGTCGGTCGTGATCGCACCGGATACTAGCTGACGGACTGCTGCATCGAGCTGGTCGGGGGGCTTAGATGAGCCGCCGGCAGACTTCATCAGGGCGGCCTTAACCGCTTGGAAGAACGCCACGTCGTCGCGGACCTCCAGCGCCGCCTGACTGGCTGCGCACAGGGCGAAGGCACGGGACAGGTCCGTGACAACCTGCACGAAGCGCTTCTTTCCGTCTTGCTGCGCGAGCACATGCTCCTGGGCGGCGGGCAAGAGGCTGTAAGTCTTTTTGGCATCGCCGACCGCACCCTCCCAAGCGAGGCCATGGAGGATATCGGAAGCGACTTCGTGCTTCTCCATCATCACGGCAATAGCCTGATCTGTGCTTACGGCTGGAGACCCCTGGCCACCGCTTTCCGTGTAAACGGCCAGGGCGTGTTTCAGCTGATCGGCCAGGCCGAGATAATCGACTACCAGTCCGCCTGGCTTGTCGCGGAAGACACGGTTCACGCGAGCAATGGCCTGCATGAGGCCGTGGCCTTGCATGGGCTTGTCGGCATACATCGTGTGCAGGCAGGGCGCGTCAAAACCGGTCAGCCACATGTCGCGCACGATCACAACTCGGAAGGGGTCTTTGCTGTCCTTGAAGCGGTTCGCGAGCTTGCGGCGCTTATCCTTGTTGCGGATGTGCGGCTGCCAGTCTGGGCCGTCGTCCGCGCTACCGGTCATCACGATTTTGACGACGCACTTCTTTCCTTTTTCCGCTTCAGCGTCGTCATCCTTGGCGCTGGCCCAATCTGGCCGCAGTCGAATGAGTTCGTTGTAGAACTCGACGCAGATGCGGCGGCTCATGCATACGACCATGGCCTTGCCGTCCATCGCTTCCCACCGGCGCTCAAAGTGCTGGACCAGGTCAGCGACGATGAGCTTCACCCGCTTGGGGTCGCCCACGATGGCCTCCAGGGCGGCCCACTTGGTCTTCAGCTTCTCGCGGTTGGTCTCTTCCTCGGCCTCGGTGATCTCGTCGAATTCCGCATCGAGCTTGGGCAAGGCGGCGGCATTGAGGCCAAGCTTGGCGATGCGGCTCTCGTAGTAGATCGGCACCGTGGCTTTGTCGGCGACGGCGCGCTGGATGTCGTAAACCGAAACGTAGTCACCAAACACCGCGCGGGTGTTGGCATCGGTCTTTTCGATGGGTGTGCCGGTGAACCCAATGAAAGACGCGTTGGGCAGCGCATCACGCATGTGACGGGCCACCCCATCAATCAGGCCATACTGGCTGCGATGGGCTTCATCAGCGATGACGATGATGTTCTCGCGGGTGGAGAGCGCGGGCAGCTTGGCGCCATCCTCGGGCAGAAACTTCTGGATGGTCGTGAAGATTACCCCGCCACTGGCGACTTTCAGAAGGTCGCG
>WBUO01000188.1 GCA_008933675.1 Dechloromonas sp. | reverse complement strand
GGATGCCTGGGCCGCCAATGTCGCCGGTTACGCGCCACCCGGCGGCGAGTCGCCGCTGGCTTTGCAGCGGCGCGTCCTCGATTTCGTCGCCACTCAGGCGGTGGTCGAGGCGGTGCTGGTCACCCATGCCGGCGTGATCCGCAGCCTGGTCGCCCATTCGACGGGTCGCTGCATCACCGATTGTCTCGATGTCCGGCCGCCCTACGGCAGCCGGACGAGTCTGGTGCTGGACGCTCAGGGTGTCTCTGACAGCTTGTAGCGCTGCTCCCGATAAAGCCAGGCAGGCAGCAGCGAATGGGCCAGCGCCCGTCGTTCCAGTGTTTTTGCCATGGCTGGCGGTTCGGCGGGCTGCAGGTGCTTCTTGGCCTTGTCGTAGCGTGCATGCTCGGGTGCCTTTTCCGGGCGCAGGATGACCACCTGATCGCCCTCCATCCAGGCGTAGTGCTGCTCGTACTGCATCATCGCCCGGCCGGGAAGTTCGGCTGGTTCGCGCGTCAGGTCGCGGCCGATCATCGGATGCTCGGCATCGACACCCATCAGTGACAGCAGCGTCGGCGCCAGGTCGATCTGGCTGGCGACGCTCTTCACCTGGCGTGGTTTGATATCGGCGCCGAGGATCAGCCCGGGAATGTGGAAGCGCTCGATCGGTACCAGGCTGTCGCCGCGGACGCGGATGTCGTGATCGGCGACGATCAGGAACACCGTGTCCTGCCAGTAGGCGCTGGCCTTGGCCTGTTCGAAGAACTTGCCCATGGCGTGGTCGGCGTACTTGACGGCATTGTTGTCAGTGCCCTTGGGCTGTTCGTAGAGGTCGATGCGGCCGTCGGGGAATTCGAAGGGCGCATGGTTGGACGACGTGAACACCAGCGTGAAGCTCGGTTTGCCGTCCTTGTGCTTTTCGCTCAGGCGTTCGTGCGTCTTGGCGAACAGATCCTCGTCGGAAACCCCCCAGCTACTGCTGAATACCGGGTTCTTGTAATCGTCCTGGTCGGTGACGCGGGCAAAGCCATTGTTGGTGAAGAAGGCGCGCATGTTGTCGAAATGCGATTCGCCGCCGTAGATGAATTCCGATGCGTAGCCGTGCTGCTCGAGAATGGAGGCGAGCGAGGCGAAGTTGCGCTGAGCGAGCTGCAGCTTGACGACGGCCTGTGCCGGCGTCGGTGGAAACCCGGTAACGACCGCTTCGATGCCGCGGATCGAGCGGGTACCGGTGGCGTACAGCTGCTCGAACCACCAGCCTTCCTTTTTCAGCTTCTCCAGCTGCGGCGTCACCGGTACGCCGCCCAGCGATTCGACGAAGGTGGCGCCGAGGCTTTCCTGCAGGATGATGACCAGATTCAGCGGCCGCTCGCGGCGCACTGTAGCCTGCTGCGAGAGTAGCGTCGGAATCTCCGGATTGGTGACGAGTGGGCGGGTGTCGCCCAGCGCCTGTCTGGCTGCCAGTACCTCGGCGAGGATGTCGGCTTCGCTCATCTGGCCATAGATCTCACTCGAGCGGGCTTCGTGGCTGATGCCATAGACAGCATGAGTGACCGACCAGGCAGAGTTGAGGATCAGCGTATTGACCATCGGATCGCCGGTCAGCGCGAACATTGCCGGGTTGGCCGGCCGGTGATCGAAACTGGAGCGGATGGTGAGGGCGCAGGCCAGGATCACCAGTGGCCAGGTCAACCAGAGCTTCCAGATCGGCCAGGTGGGCGCCTGCCTTTGCCAGGGGCGCAACAGACGGGCCGTGGCGACTGCCGCCGCCAGCGTCAGGCTGACGCCAGCCAGCAACTGCAGGCGGAAGCCGGTCCACAACATGGAGAAGACCTCGCCGGGGTATTTCAGATACTCGATGAACAGCCGGTTGGGGCGTGAGTCGTATTCGCTGATGAACTGCGGTGCGGAAACCTCAAGCAGAACGAGGGTGGCGATGGCGAGGATGACCCAGAGGCTGTTCAAGCGGCGCCACAGGGGCCACAGCCGGCGCAGGGCGAGCAGTGGGGCGAGCAGCAACAGCGGCAGGGCGATCAGCGACAGCTGGATGAGGTCGACACGCACCCCCTGCAGCAGCATCTCCGGCCAGATGCCGGTCGCGGCGACGCGTTCGGCTTGCCACAGCATCAGCCCGACACGCGACAGCGAGAGCAGGGGCAGTCCGATCAGGAAGAGTAGGGCGAGGGCGGCATAGGGTCCGCAGCGGTTTGCGAGTTCGCCGGGGCGGTCGAAAAGGCTGTGGTTCAACGGTGGGTTGCTGGTCTTGGAGAGCAAGGGGGGCTCGTGGGGAAGGCAGGCCTGCGATGGTCGCGCGACAAGCTTAAACAATCCTTAAACGAGGCCAGCTGTGACAATTGCGCCTCAGGTCTCGCCGACGACTTGCTGAAGCCCGTCCAGTCTGGCCTCGAAGCCACCCTCGGGATGGTTGCCGGCAGTCAGATGTCCGCCATGCAGTTCGACGATGCGGGCGACGATGGCCAGGCCGAGTCCGTTGCCTTCGACATTGGTGTCGCGGTTGCGGAAGAAGCGTTCGCCGAGGCGGCTCTGGATATCCGGCGGGACGCCGGGGCCGTTGTCGCGGATGCTCAGTGAACAGCGCCGGCCGTCGTCATGGGTATGGATGCGGATCGTACTGGCCAGACCGCTGTAGCGGATGGCGTTGTCGATCAGGTTGCGGATGGCGATGGCCAGCAGTTCCGGGTCGCCCTGGACGATCTGCGGATGCTCGGGCAAATCCTCGACGATGACCTGCGTGAAATGCGGATTGGCGTTGCGCACGGCCTGTAGGGTTTCCGTGACGATGCCGCGGAGATCGAACGCCTGTGAGTTTTCGAGCTGGCTCATCGGGTCGAGGCGGGCCAGGCGCAGCAACTGGTTGACCAGGCGTGTCGCACGATCGACGCCATTTTCGATCTGCTGCAGCGCGTGGTCACGGATCTGCGGGTCCCTGCTGAGCATGGCTACCTGGCTCTGGACCTTGAGGGTAGCCAGCGGAGTACGCAATTCGTGGGCAGCATCGGCCGTGAACCGGCGTTCATTCTCCAGTGTCGTGCCGAGGCGGCCGAAGAGCCGGTTGAGCGCGCCGACCAGGGGGGCCACTTCCTGCGGGACATTACGTTCGGGCAGCGGTGACAGGGTATCCGGTGTGCGCGCCGCGACGTCCTCGGCCAGCGCATCAAGGGGGCGCAGCACCGTGCGGACGGAGAAATAGATCAGCAGCAGCAACAGCGGCAGCACGACGAAGACGGGAAAAACGGTCTGGCCGGCGACCTCCAGAGCTGCCTGGTCGCGCAGGGCAATCGACTGGGCGACCTGGATGCGGTACTTGCCATCGGCGGAGGGCATGTTCAGGACCCGCCAGGATTCGCTCTCACGCTCGATGTCGCTATGGCCGGCGACGCCGAGCACCGGGAGTGCCGGGGCATCGGTGGAACGCAGCAGCACGGTGCCGTCACTGCGGCCGATCTGGAACTCCAGCGGCGGCTCGTAGATGTTGTCGTGCGCGCCGCGGACGGTGGCCAGGCGGCTGGCCAGGTCGCCCAGATGATCCTCGTTGTCGCGGACCAGGGCGAGCAGCAGGCGGGCGCTTTGGGCCAGATGGCCATCCATCAGTTCTTCGGCCTCGTGCTGGGCCTTCTGATAGCTGAAGACGCCAGTCAGGCTCCAGGCCAGCAGCGTAGCTACCGACACGGCGCGCAGCAGACGCTGGCGCAGTGAGTGAGTGGCCCCGGCCCGTTGCCGCATCAGCTGTCGTTGCCGAGCTGATAGCCGAGGCCGCGCACGGTGCGGATGAAATCGGCCCCCAGCTTCTTGCGCAGGTGGTGGACGTAGACCTCGACCGTATTGCTGTCGGTTTCCTCGCCCCAGGCGTAGAGGCTTTCCTCAAGCTGGGCGCGTGTCCTGACGTGGCGCGGATGGCTGAGCAGATCGAGCAGCAGCGCATACTCGCGGGCCGACAGCTGGATTTCCTGCCCCAGCTTGCTGACGCGCTTGGTGGCCGGATCGAGCTCGACACCGGCGTGGCTGAGAAGCGGGCTGGCCACGCCGCCGGCCCGGCGGAGCAGGGCTCGCAGCCGGGCCTGCAACTCGGCCAGATCGAAGGGCTTGGTCAGGTAGTCGTCGGCACCGCAATCGAGGCCGCCGATCTTGTCCTCGCGGGTGTCACGCGCCGTCAGCACCAGAACCGGCAAGCGCCTGCCCTGCTTCCGCAGTTCGGTCAGCACAGCCATCCCGTCCATGCCGGGCAGACCGAGGTCGAGCACGCAGGCGTCGTAGTCGTGGTCGAGCAGGGCGTTCAGCGCCAGTTTGCCGTCGCGCACCCAGTCGACGGCATAGCCGGCCAGCATCAGGCCGGCGCGGATGCCGTCGCCGAGCAGGGCGTCGTCTTCAACCAGCAGCAATCTCACTTATTTGCCATCCTTGGCGATCTTTTCGAGCAGTGCCTGGACTTCGCGGCGGCGCCCCTGGTCGGCCAGCTCGCGTCCCGGCCGGGGCGGTGCCTTGAGGGCGGCTTCCAGATGGCGGCGACCTTCGGCGACGCGTCCGTCTTCGATCAGATACTCGCCGTAAAAGAAATTGGGGTCAATCCCGTTCGGGTTGATGGACAGCGACTTGCGAAACAGCTCTTCGGCCCGCTTGTCGTCGCCGAAGGCGATCGGCCAGCCCGGTGCCTTGGCGTACAGCGTGGCCAGACTGGTGTAGGCCGAGCCGCTGAGGGCGCCTTCGTTGAGTTTGAGGCTTTCCTCGAGCAGGCGGCGGGCTTCCTTGGCCAGCGACAGGGCACCGAGGCCGCCGCGGGCACCAGCCTCGCTGGAGACGACGATGCCCTGCCAGATGAGGACTTCCGCCGAATAAGGGTTGGCCTCCGCCAGCTTGCGGGTCTTCTCGGCCAGCGCGTGATAGAGCTCGGACTGTTGCTTGGCCGGTTGGCGGTACTTGATCTCCGCCCATTCGTCCTGGATCGGTCGGATCAGGTCGTCGGCGCCGGCGGCGATGGCTTGGCCGCCACAGAGGATAAGGAGCAGCATGCCCAGGGTTCGGTACAGATGCATGGGGATTCCTTTCGTTGAACTTATAGTGAGGAAGCGTGTTTCTTGATGGTTGCCAGCTTGCCGGCCAGAGCCTGGTCGATGAGGCGCGGGGCAACCCCGTTGAGCCAGGCGAACAGACGTTCCGGGAAGCCGAAATGGCGTTCACGATCGGAGGCCTGCAGGGCGGCGACGATCTGCCGGGCGACGTCGGCCGGACTGTCGCTGCGGTTGCCGAGTTCGCGGTTGAGCGCGTTGACGGCGCGCGAATTGAGCGGCGTGTCGATGGCACGGGGGGCAACGTGGATGACGGCGACCGGCGAATCGGCCAGTTCCCGGCGCAGGGCCTGGGAGAAACCGCGCAGGCCGGCCTTGGCCGCCGAGTAGGCGGCGAAGCCGGGGAAAGGCAGGCTGCCGAAGGTCGAACCGACGGTGACGATGGCCGCCTGCGGTTGAGTCGTCAGCCAGGGCAGCAGTGCATGGGTCAGGCGCAGCGGGCTTTCCAGGTTGGTCTTCAGCACTTGGCCGATGTCCGGCCAGGATTGTTCCTCGAGCAGGCCGAAACAGCCGACGCCGGCGTTGTTGATCAGCACGTCGACCCTGAAACGGCGGGCGGCAGCGACCAGCGTGGCGATACCCTGCGGGTCGTCGAGGTTGGCCTCGACGAACTCCACCTCACCGCTGCCTGCCGGCACGATGCCGGTCAGGCGACTGCTGTCGCGTCCGGTCAGCAGCAGGGCCGCACCGGCTGCCGCGAGTTGCCGCGCCAGCTCCTGTCCGAGGCCGCCGCTGGCGCCGGTCAGCAGGATGCGCGCCTGGTTCAGTTGCATGCGAGGGCCTCCTCGACGACCGGCAGGGCGCGGAAGATGTCGCCATAGAGCTTGAAGAAGACGCGGGCGGCATGGACGACGTCGGCCTGATCGCTGGCGGTCATGTTGTCCACCAGATCGGCCAGGTGCTTCGTGTGCTCGATATCCAGCGTGCCATGCGAGCGCAGGTAGGTGAAGGCGCTGTCCGGCAGGCCGAGAGTCTCCTGGATGCGGTCGGCGGCGAGCAGGGCAAGGGCGACGCTGGTTCCTTCAAGCACATAAACCATGCCGAAAAAACCGGCGGGATTGCCGCGATTGATCAGGTCGTAGGCGTAGGCGATCATGACTTCGGCGGGCAGATCGGGGCGGCTGTTGCGTACCGCCTCGGCATCGCCGCCGGCAGCGGCGATGTCGTTGAGGATCCATTCCTCGTGGCCGATCTCTTCCTCGATGTACTCGGCCACGGCCTTGCGCAGCCAGGCCAGGCGGTCGGGCAGGCGGCCGCCGAGGGTCATCAGCAGCGGCGTCGTGTGGCGGACATGGTGATAGGCCTGGCTGAGGAAGGCCAGGTAGCTTTCCCGGCTGATGTGGCCCTGCAGGCTGCCGGCGATGGCGGGAGCTGCCAGCAGTTCGGCGCGGGCGTCGGCGGTGGCGTCTTTCAGGTAATCGTAAAAGGACATGTCAGGTTTCCTGTGGCTGGAGAAGGGCTGCCCGGTTGGCAGCGAAACGGTCGAGGATGGCCGTGCGGCGAGGCCGGCCGTTGCCGGTGGCCAGTCCGTTGGCGGCGGTGAAAGGGGGGCTGAGTTGCCAGTTGCCGATGTGGGCGTAGTCGGGCAGTTGCTGGTTGGCGGCGGCAACGGCGGCGGCGAGCTGGTTGTCGTCGACTCCGGGCAGCGGCACCAGCACGGCGCTCAGCGAAGCTTCTGCTTCGCCGCCAACGACGGCCTGGAGGATCACCGGCTGGGCGAGTAGCACGGCCTCCACCCACTCCGGCGAGATGTTGCGGCCAAAGGAGGTGATCAGCAGGTTCTTGCGCCGGCCGGCCAGGCGCAGGTGGCCGTTGCGGGTGAATTCGCCGAGGTCGCCGGTGAAGAATTCCTCGGCAGCCGGGGTGAGCGTCGAGCCGGTATAGCCGAGAAAGGCGCGCGTGCGGACCAGAACCTCGCCATCGCCGATGCGGATTTCGACATGTTCGAGCGGTCGGCCGACATCATCGCCGTCGTCGCCCCGCCGGTTGATGCTGACCACCGAGCCGCATTCGGTCAGGCCGTAACCCTGATAGGCGGGAACGCCGAGGGTGCGCGCCTGGTCAAGGACGCTGCGCTCGACGCGGGCGCCGCCGACGGCGACATAGTGCAGGCTGGCCGCCGGACGCTGGGCACTGGCCGCCAGATGAAGAGACCAGGCCTTGAGCAGTTCCGGCACCAGGATCAGGCTACCGGGCTGGACGCTGTTTACCGCAACTTGCAGCGCTGCCGGGTTGAAGCCGCCCATGCCCTGCCAGCCGAGGCTGGCCAGCGGCGGCAGATGCACCGGCATTTCGCGCAGCAATGGTGCATACAGGCCGGCGACGTTTTCCAGCAGCAGCGCGAGCGGCAGTACGGCGAGATGGCGTTGCAGCGGCAGATCGAACAGCCGGTTGGTAACCGCCCGGGCCGTATCGTGCAGCCCGTCGGCACTCAGGCAGACGCCTTTCGGGTTGCCGGTACTGCCCGAGGTGAAGGATATTTTGGCTGTGCCTGCCGGCAGGACGACCGGTGAGACGACACGGCGCAGCCAGGTCAGCCCCTGCCAGTGGCCGGTGACGGCAAAGCCGATGTCGAGCTCACCGATGCGTTCCGGCTGGTCGGTGAGAACGCTGTCCGCGCCGGCTTGTTCAAGCGCATGGCGGAGTTGTTCGGAACTGAAGAAAGCAGGCAGCGGCAGATGGACGCGCCCGGCGGCGAGCGTCGCCAGGTCGGCGATGGCCCAGGCCGGGCCGTTGTCGGCAAGCACCGCGACGACCCGGGCATCGGCCAGGCGTTCGCCGAGCGTGACGATCTCGGCACGCACGTCGGCTGCCGTCCAGTTGCGCCCGGTGCCGCAGAAAACCACGGCTTCATCCGGGCGCCCGGCCAGGGCTGCGAACAAGGAACGTTCAGCCATGGAGTTGGGCCTTTTCCAGCGCCAGACGCACGCGGCCTGCCACAACG
>WBUO01000187.1 GCA_008933675.1 Dechloromonas sp. | reverse complement strand
CGCCGTGCAGGGCCCGAACGCCCGCGCCAAGGTCTGGTCGGTCCTGCCGCAGGCCAAGGCCGCGACCGAAGGCCTGAAGGCCTTCTTCGCCGCCGAAGTCGAGCAGTATTTCATCGCCAGCACCGGTTACACCGGCGAAGACGGCTACGAGATCATGCTGCCGGCCGGCGAAGCCGAAGCCGTCTGGAACGCCCTGAAAGATGCCGGCGTCGCGCCTTGCGGCCTGGGCGCCCGCGACACCCTGCGCCTGGAAGCCGGCATGAATCTCTACGGCCAGGACATGGACGAGACGGTGTCGCCGCTCGATGCCGGCCTGGCCTGGACCGTCGTCATGAAGGACGCGCGCGATTTCGTCGGCCGCGCCGCACTGGCCGCCAACGGCCAGCAGAAACAGTTCCTTGGCCTGATCCTGCTCGACAAGGGCGTGCTGCGCGGCCACCAGAAGGTCGTCACCGCCCACGGTGATGGCGAAATCACTTCCGGCACCTTCTCGCCAACGCTGCAGCAATCCATCGCACTGGCCCGCCTGCCGCTCGGCGTCGCCATCGGCGACGAAGTCGAGGTCGACATCCGCGGCAAACTGCTCAAGGCCAGGGTCACCAAACCCGTATTCGCCCGCAACGGCAAAGCCGTCATCTAATTCAAATTCACCCAATCAGGAGAAAACCATGTCCAACGTCCCGTCCAACCTCAAGTACGCCGCCTCCCACGAGTGGGTCCTGAAGAACGCCGATGGCACCGTCACCGTCGGCATTTCCGACCACGCGCAGGAAGCCCTGGGTGACCTGGTCTTCGTCGAGCTGCCGGAAGTCGGCGCCCATTACGACGCCGAGAAGGAAATCGCCGTGGTCGAGTCGGTCAAGGCCGCCGCCGACGTGTACGCGCCGATCGCCGGCACCGTCACCGAAGTCAACCAGGCCGCCGTCGATGCGCCGGAGTCGGTCAATGCCGACGCCTACGCCGCCTGGCTGTTCAAGATGACCCCGGACAACATCGCCGATGTCGACGCCCTGCTCGACGCCGCCGCCTACCAGGCTGTCGCCGACGCCGCCTGATCCCGGCCCGCCGTTTTTCCTCCACCAGCCCGGTCGACCGTAACCGGCCGGGCTGTTCCGCTGCATAGCCCCCGCGAGAAACAATCCACATGAAGACCCTGCCCTTGAGCGCCCTGGAGCAGCACGACGAGTTCATCGACCGTCACATCGGCCCCTGCACCACTGAAATGACCGAGATGCTGGCTGCCATCGGTGCCGCCAGCCTCGACCAGCTGATCGACCAGACCGTCCCGGCCGCCATCCGCCTGCCGTCCGACCTGCCGCTGCCGGCGCCGCGCCGCGAACACGAGGCGATCGCCGACCTGAAGGCGATCGCCGGCAAGAACGTGATCCAGAAATCGTGCATCGGCATGGGCTACTACGACACGCTGACGCCCAAGGTGATCCTGCGCAACGTCATGGAAAACCCCGGCTGGTACACCGCCTACACGCCCTATCAGGCCGAGATCGCCCAGGGTCGCCTGGAAGCGCTGATGAACTTCCAGCAGATGGTCGTCGACCTGACCGGCCTGGAAATCGCCAACGCCTCGCTGCTCGACGAAGCCACCGCCGCCGCCGAAGCCATGACGATGGCCCGCCGCGTTTCCAAGTCGAAGTCGAACCGCTTCCTGGTCGACGCCGCCTGCTTCCCGCAGACCATCGACGTGGTCAAGACCCGCGCCGCCTACTTCGGCTTCGAACTGGTGATCGCTGCGGTCGACACGGTCAAGGACGGGGAATTCTTCGGCGCCCTGCTCCAGTACCCGAACGACAACGGTGAAGTGCGCGACCTCAGCGCGATCATCGCCGGCCTCAAGGCACGCGGCACCACGGTCGCCGTCGCCGCCGACCTGATGGCGCTGGTGCTGCTCAAGTCGCCGGGCGCCATGGGCGCCGACATCGCCCTCGGTTCGAGCCAGCGCTTCGGCATCCCGATGGGCTTCGGCGGCCCGCACGCCGCCTTCTTCGCCACCCGCGAAGCCTTCGTCCGCTCGATGCCGGGCCGCATCATCGGCGTCTCCAAGGACGCGCGCGGCAAGACCGCCTACCGCATGACGCTGCAGACGCGCGAACAGCACATCCGCCGCGAGAAGGCCAATTCCAACATCTGCACATCGCAGGTGCTGCTCGCCAACATGGCCGGCATGTACGCCGTTTACCACGGCCCGCAAGGCCTGAAGACGATCGCCACGCGCATCCACCGGCTGACCGCGATCCTCGCCGAAGGCCTCAAGCGCGCCGGCGTCAAGCTGCTCACCGGGCAGTTCTTCGACACCGTCCATATCGACCTCGGCGCCCGCGCCGAGAGCATCCACCAGGCGGCCGTCGCGGCCGGCTTCAACCTGCGCCGCGTCTCGGCCGGCGTCCTCGGCGTCTCCTTCGACGAAACGACGACGCGCAACGATGCTGCCGAACTGTTCAAGCTGATCACCCAGGTCACGCTCGACATGGAAACCTTCGACACCCAGCTCGCCGCCGCCGACCCGGCGCTGCCGGCCGCCCTGCTGCGCGATGACGCGATCCTCGCGCACCCGGTGTTCAACACGCACCACACCGAGCACGAGATGCTGCGCTACCTGAAGTCGCTGCAGAACAAGGACCTGGCGCTCGACCATTCGATGATTTCGCTCGGCTCGTGCACGATGAAGCTGAACGCGACCAGCGAAATGATCCCGGTCACCTGGCCGGAATTCGGCGGCATCCACCCGTTCGCCCCGCGCGAGCAGGTCGCCGGCTACCACGAGATGATCGCCGGCCTGACCGAATGGCTGAAGACGGTGACCGGCTTCGACGCCATCTGCATGCAGCCGAACTCCGGCGCCCAGGGCGAATACGCCGGCCTGGTGGCGATTGCCCGCTACCACGCCAGCCGTGGCGAAGCGCACCGCAAGGTCTGCCTGATCCCGAAATCGGCGCACGGCACCAACCCGGCTACTGCCCAGATGTGCAACATGCAGGTCGTCGTCGTCGATTGCGACGACAACGGCAACGTCGATGTCGCCGACCTGAAGGCCAAGGCCGAGGAACACAAGGACGACCTCGCCTGCCTGATGATCACCTACCCGTCGACGCACGGCGTGTTCGAGGAAGCGGTTCGCGAGATCTGCGCCATCGTCCATGCCAACGGCGGCCAGGTGTACATGGACGGCGCCAACCTCAACGCCCAGGTCGGCCTGACCTCGCCCGGCTTCATCGGCGCCGACGTCAGCCACATGAACCTGCACAAGACCTTTGCCATCCCGCACGGCGGCGGCGGACCGGGCATGGGCCCGATTGGCCTGAAGGCTCACCTCGCTCCGTTCATGGCCAACCACGCGGTGGCCGCCATCGACGGTCCGCACGGTGGTCAGGGTGCAGTCTCGGCGGCGCCCTTCGGTTCGGCGTCGATCCTGACCATTTCCTGGATGTACCTGGCGATGCTCGGCGGCGCCGGCGTCAAGAAGGCGACCCAGGTCGCCATCCTCAACGCCAACTACGTCGCGACCAAGCTCAAGGATCACTACCCGGTGCTCTACGTCGGCAAGAACGGCCGCGTGGCGCACGAGTGCATCCTCGACATCCGCCCGATCAAGGCCGCCACCGGCATCGCCGAGATCGACATCGCCAAGCGCCTGATGGACTACGGTTTCCACGCGCCGACGGTGTCCTTCCCGGTTGCCGGCACGATCATGGTCGAGCCGACCGAGTCGGAATCGAAGGCCGAGCTGGACCGCTTCATCGAGGCCATGGTCAGCATCCGCGAAGAAATCCGCCAGATCGAGAAGGGTGTGTGGACGGCCGACAACAACCCGTTGAAGAACGCCCCGCACTCCCAGGCCGACGTCATCGACGCCGACTGGCTGCACCCGTACAGCCGCCAGCAGGCCGTCTTCCCGCTGCCCTGGGTGGCCGCCAACAAGTTCTGGCCGAGCGTCAACCGCATCGACGATGTGTATGGCGACCGCAACCTGAACTGTGCCTGCCCGCCGATGTCGGCATACGCCAGCTGATGACCGTCGATCTCTCTGCCATCGCCAAGTGGCCGAACGTGCCAGCCTGCCATGGCTGGTTGTCGCTCGACCGGCGTGGCACCTGGCGATTGCAGGGAGAACGGGTGACCCACCGCGGCCTGATCGAGTTCATCAACAGACAGTATGGTTGTGACGACTCGGGCTGCTGGTTTCTGCAAAACGGCCCGCAGCGCGTCTTCGTCACCCTGGCCTACACACCTTGGGTCTTCCGTCGCGAAGCCGCGGCCTTCGTCGCCCATACCGGCGAGCCGGCCGGCCAGATACAGGCGATCCTGATTGATGAGGAAGGCAGCATCCTGCTCGCCAGCCAGCTGGGAATCGGCCTGCTCGACGACCGTGATCTGGCCCATTTTCTCGGCGAATGCCGGAATGCGCAGCAACAGGCAGTCGAGGAGCGGGAGCTCTGCGCACTGATGCAGGGTGCGCCGCTCGGGATCTACTGGCAAGGCCTCCCCCTCCAGCCGATCAAGGCGGCAGACGTAGCCGAACGCTACCGTTTCAACCCCAGCCCGTGAGGGCTGCTTCGGCCTGAGATGCCGGGCAGGACCTCGCCAATCAGCTCGGCGATCAGTTCAGCCGTCACTCCCTGGCTGTCACGATCCGGGTTGTACTCGACGATTTCCAGGGCACGCAGCCCGGGCAGAAGCGAGAGACGACGCAGGGCAGCCAGCACATCGCCATCCCACAAACCATCCGGCTCGGGGCTGCCGACGCCGGGCGCCAGCGCAGGATCGATGGCATCCAGATCCAGGGTCACGCCAAAGCCGTTCGGCGCCCTTGCCACTATGTCCATTGCCTCGCCAAGGCAGACGGCGAAACCGCGCGCCAGCAATTCCGCACTGTCGAATATCCTGACGCCCATCTGGCGCAGGAAGGCCATTTCTTCCGTTTCATAGCTGCGCGGCCCAAGGACCACGGAATGGGCGGCACCGAGCTGCCCGCCGCGCAGACCGATGTCGAGCAGGCGCTTGTCGCCGCGCCCCAGCAGGCAGGCCAGCGGCATGCCATGAATGGCACCCGAATAGCTCGTTTCCGGCGTATGGCTGTCGAGGTGGGCATCGATCCAGAGCAGGCCGAGCGGCCCGCCGAGATGCCGTGCCACCCCGCTCCAGGTACCGATGGCGACGGAATGATCGCCGCCTAAGACGACCGGAAAATCATCGCCGGCCAGAGTCAGGGCGACCTCCTGTGCCAGTTGTCTGCACAAAGCGGCGATCCGGGCCACCGCGGAGTGACCGCCGCTTTCCGGGGGATACAGCGTCCTGCCCCAATCGACCTGCGGGTAACGCGCCAGTTCGTGCCAGGCCTGCGAACGATGGAAGGCCGGCGGACCGTCCGCGCAACCGCCGTCCTGAGCCCCCAGGCCACTCGCCGCCCCGATGATCCTGATCCTGCCTGCCATCCGCCTTCACTCCGTCCATCGCGCCGCACGCCATTCCCGAAGGCAGGACAGCGCACTTGTTCCCTATAATCTGGGCTGTCGCCCGCCCCAGCTGCCTCGCCTCCGCCCCTTGATCTCCCGCGCCCTCAATTTTCTCGAAGCCACCGGCCAGCTACTGTGGCCTTACGGACGCAGCCTGGGCGACCAGGCCTACCGGCTGGCCAACGCGCTGTCCGGTCTCGGCGATCTGCGCGGGCCGCATGGTCTGTACATTCGCCGTACCATCATCCAGCAAATCTATTTCACCGCGGTGCAAGCCTTCTGGCTGATCAACGTCATCGGCATCGCCCTCGGCGTCCTCATCGTCCTGCCCATGATGGGCTTTGGTGTCAGCGATGTCGACCTGCAGGCAAGGGTGATGAAACTGGCACTCTTCCATCAACTGGCGCCGTTCCTGACTGCCCTGGTCGTCATCGGCCGCTCGGGAACAGCACTGACTGCCGAAATGGGCGAATTCCAGTACAGCGGCGTCAACGACTCGCTACTGATGATGGGCATCGACCCCGATCGTTTTCTCGTCCTGCCACGCCTGATCGGCATCACGAGTTCCCTGCTGCTGCTCACCCTGTGGGCCAATCTCGCCGCCATCATCGGCGCCGGCAGTTACAACGCCTTGATCGGCGCGGCCAGCCTGGACAACTTCATCCGCGCCTGCACGGCGACGATCGACCCGATCGACAGCCTGCTGACCCTGCTCATGGTCATCTGCTACGGCATGACCATCGCTCTCGTCCAGTGCGGATTCGGGTTGCGCTCGCGGAATGTCGTCGAGTTGCAGCGCAATCTGCCCAAGGCCTTTGTCCAGGCACTGCTGCTCTGCGTCGGCATCACCGTACTCTTCATGCTGGTGCGCACATGAACGACGCCGTGCCGCCCCGGCCACGGCTGATCGAAGCCAGCGGCCTCGTCCTCTCCGCCTTTTTCAATGCCGCCCCCATGGACCTGCAACTCGCCGCCGGCGAGCACTGGCTGATCAGCGGACCGCCCGCCAGTGGCAAAACGACGCTGGCGCGCACCCTGCTCGGCCTGATTTCACCGCAGCATGGGCAGTTGCGCCTGTTCGGACACGATCTCGATGCAACACCCGGCAGGCAACTGCTTGCCCTGCGCCGCAACGCGGCCTTTCTCCAGGCAGTCGACGGGGACGGCCTGTTTCCCGCCTGGTCAGCCTTCGACAATCTCGCCCTGTCGTTGCGGCAGCACGACCCGGAGCGCTATGTGCAACACGGTGCCTTGCTGGACACCCTGGTGCACGCGGCCCGCCGCTACGGCATTCCGGAAGGCTGGCTGGACGAGCCGGTTGCCATGCGCACTCGCCAGCAGCGCACGGCAATCGCGGTCTGGCGGGCCCTGCAGACACACCCGGCACTGGTCGTCATCGACGGTCTGACCCTCGACCAGAATCTGCTCGGCAACGCGCTCGACGTCGATCGACTGCTGGCCGATGCCCTGGAAAAGCATCCGGCCATCATCGTCCTGGCCGCCGAGAACGCGCCGCCGCTGCCCCCCCAGCTGCACCCGGAAACCTTCCGCCGTGGGCGCATGCAGGGCGGCAGGCTAGAATGGCAAGCCATGGAACCAGAACTGTCGCCCCATGCTTAAACCCCGTGCCCGTGACCGCATGTTCAAGCGCACCGTGGGGCTGCTGCTGATCGTATCGGCCGTCATGCTGCTCTTCCTGCTGCGCATCTATCAGCAGACGGCGGCGCCGTTCAAGGAAACCATCCACCTTTCCAGCACGATGCCGCGCGCCGACGGGCTGGCCATCAATGCACCGGTCACCCTGGCCGGCCTCAAGGTCGGACGGGTCACCGGGATCGAGCTGAGCGAGGACAACCGGGTCCGCCTGGAGCTCGAAGTCGAACGAAAATACGCCCCCCGCCTGCGTACCGATTCCGTGGCCACCCTGGTCAAGCCGCTGATCGGCTCCGCGTCGGTCGACATTCGCCCGGGGAGTGCCGAACAAGCAGCCCTCACGGAGGGCAATCAACTGCCCAGCATCGTCAGCCCGGACATCAACGACATCATCGCCACCCTGCCCGGCAAGCTGGAAAAGGTAGATGTCGCGCTGAACAACCTTGCCGCCCTCAGCGCCGACCTCCGCCGGCTGTCGCAAGCAGCGACAGCCGGCGACAGCTCGCTGGAAAAAACGCTCATCCATCTGCAGAGTACCGCCCGCCATGCCGAAAACGCCGCCGGCAAGCTCAATGGCACGCTCGACGAGACGCGGGCAACGATCCGCAGCATCGGTGAAGCGGCCGGCAAGACCAACCTGGCGCTCGACGACATTCGCGCCGGCACCCTGCGCTTCGCCCCCATTGCCGAGAAGGCCGAGCAGACGATGGACGATCTGCTGATCCTCAGCCGCGAACTGCGCGGCGTCGCTCCGCAGATTCCCCAGGTCGTCGGCAATGGTCGCAACGTCCTGCACGAGGCAGACGAGGTTTTGCAGGCGGCCAGGAACAACTTTCTGCTGCGCGGCAATCTGCCCGCAGAAACCGCCCCGCCGGCACTCCCACCGCCACGCTGAGGCCGCATGATGA
>WBUO01000003.1 GCA_008933675.1 Dechloromonas sp. | reverse complement strand
GGCGCAGGCGGCGTCTCGACTGGCGTGGCAGGCGGCACGGCACCGGGCATCTGCCCATTCAGCGCCCCCTGCAAAGCAGCGATCACGTTCGGATCCGCCGGTTGCGGCAACACCATCTGCCCCAACTCACCGAACATTTCGCGGACGCCCTTGGTCGCGGCCATGATGACGTCCATCAACTCGGGAGTCAGTTCCAGCTCACCGTTACGCAGGCGATCGAACAGGTTTTCCGTCAGGTGACAGAGGGTCACGAGCTCGGCGGCGTTGAGAAAACCCGCTCCGCCCTTGACCGTATGGAAACCGCGGAAGATATCGTTCAACAGGCCACGGTCATCCGGCATCTTTTCCAGATCAACCAGCTTGTTGTCGACATCGGACAACAAATCGTGAGCCTCCTGCAGAAAATCCTGCAGCAGATCCTCCATCCCGGCGAAGTCGCTCATTTTCGCTCCCCCTTAGAAACCGAGGCTGTCCAACAGGTCATCGACCTGCTTCTGATTGACGACCACATCGGCCCGTCCTTCAGCATTGATTACCGGACCATTCATCAGACTATTCACCTCTTCGGTCCGCCGGGTTTCCGGCACAACCTCGATCAATACGCTCATCAGCCCGCTCTCCAGTTCCTGAGCCAAGGCCACAATTTTCTTGATGACCTGCCCGGTCAGATCCTGGAAATCCTGAGCCATCATGATTTCCGTCAGTTGTGCGTGCGTCGCCTGCGTCTTCTCCGGTAGCTGCTGCTTGAGGAAAAGCCGGGTCTCGCCGGCCAGAAGCTTGAAGTCCTCCGCCCCGAGCTGATTGGCAAAAACCTTGTCCCAACGCTCTCCCAAAGCACGCGAACGGCGCTCGATGTCATCAACCAAGGGATTGGCGATATCCGTCGCATTGAGCACCCGACAGGCTGCCTGCTCAGTCAGATTGGCAACGTAAGCCAATCTGTCCTTGGCATCCGGCAAGGCGGAAACGGCATTCTCGAGGAGCTTGTCATAACCCAGCTGACCCAATGCATCGTGCAGGACACGCGCCATGTGACCAATGCGGTTGAAAACAACCTCCTGCTTTGGCCACTCCTCCCCAGCCCCCTCGGCCATGGCCGGCTGAACCGCCTCAGCCGCCTCTGTCTCGGCGGCAACGCTATCGAACAGCGCCTGGAGGTCATCACTGTCGCCCATCGCAGAAGCCGCCGAAGGCGCGGCAACCGGCGGCGGCGTAACGGCCGCCGGAGCGGCTGGCGTGTAATCGGCGGCTATCGAGTCGAAGAGCGCTTCCAGGTCGCCGGAATCATTGTTGGCAGTCATGGTGTTCAACCCTAGCCCATCTTCTCGAAAATCTTGTTCAGCTTCTCGGACAACGTTCCTGCAGTGAACGGCTTGACGATATAGCCACTTGCTCCAGCCTGAGCGGCAGCAATGATGTTCTCCTTCTTGGCCTCGGCAGTGATCATCAGCACAGGCAGATGCTTCAGCGTCGGTGTCGCACGGATCGTCTGCAAAAGCGTCAACCCGTCCATGTTGGGCATGTTCCAGTCAGTGACGACAAACTCGAAGCCCCCACCCTGAAGCTTCTGCAGGGCAATAGCTCCATCCTCGGCCTCATCAACATTGGTAAAGCCCAGCTCCTTGAGCAAGTTGCGAACGATTCGCCGCATGGTGGAAAAATCATCCACCACAAGAAATCTCATCTTTGGATCTGCAGCCATTAATTACTCCGGAGAATTTCCAATTAACGTTCAATCAGTGGGCGTAGCGTGTCAGCCAGTGCCTCGGCATCGAACTTGGCGACATAGGCATCGACCCCGACCGATTTACCCATGGCCCGATTGGCCTCTGACGAAAGCGATGAATGCATGACAACCGGCACGCCTTCAAAACGCGCATCGGATTTGATGTTTTTGGTCAGCACATAGCCGTCCATTTCCGGCATTTCGGCATCCACCAGAATCAGGCGAATCTCATCTCGGATATTGCGCCCGCTTTGCAGGGCGTGGGCAGCAATCCCCTGTAGCCGGGTCCAAGCCTCCAGGCCGTTGGTCGCATGCTTGTGACGCACGCCAAGCTTGTCGAGAACCTCGGCGATCTTGCGCCGGGCGACAATCGAATCATCAACGAAGAAGACGCTGGTATCTGGGCTCACCCGAGCTGGCGCGATATCGACGATCAACACTTCGCCAAATGCATTGGCAAGAATCTGTTCGACATCGAGGATGGAGACCAGGCCACCACCCTCAAGCTCGATCACCGCGGTGATCAGTCCCTGATTACTGGAAAGCACGCTTTCCGGCGCCTTCACTCTCTCCCAGTCGACACGGATGATGCGATCGACCTCGTGGACGAGAAAGCCCAGCGTCCGCTTCGAGTATTCGGCAACCATCATGGTCTTGCCGAGGCCGGAAGGCGCTCCGTCGAGCTGCAGGAAAGGGGCCAGGGACAACACCGGGATGACGTTGCCACGCAATGAGATCAAGCCCTCGACACCGCGCGGCATGTTCGGCGTCTTGGTGATGTGCGGCGTACGCCCGACCTCGCGCACCTTGAACACATTGATGCCGAAGATCTCGCGCGTCCCCAGGGAGAACAGCAGTATCTCCATCTTGTTGGAGCCCGCCAGACGCGTACGTGCATCGACGCTATCGAGCAGATTCTTGCTTTCGACCAGATCCATGAAAAACTCCGTTAGGACTCAGGCGACTTCGACCGACTGACCGGTCACACCGAGACGGCGCGCCAGCGTTTCGGAAAGGCGCTGTGGTTCGAACTTGGGAACATACTCGTCGACACCGACCGACAGACCCAGCTTCTGGTTGGACATTCCGGAGAGCGACGAATGCATGATGACGGGGATGCCATTGAAGCGCGGATCCGACTTGATTTTCTTGGTCAGGATGTAGCCATCCATTTCCGGCATCTCGATATCCGTCAGGACCAGATTGATGAAGTCACTGACCGGCTGGCCGACGGATTTTGCATAGGCCGCCGTCTTCTCCATCTCGTCCCACATGCGCTGACCGTTGACCGCACTAACCCCTTTGACGCCCATGACCCCCAGGGTTTTCTCGATCTGCTTGCGGGCGACGCTGGAATCATCGCAAAAGAAAACGGTGGCATCCGGACGATCAAGCGGCACAACACCGCGGAACATGATCTCGTTGTCAATGGATGTCGTCTCGGAGAGCACCTTCTCGACATCCATCATCATCACCAGACGTCCGTCCTCCAACTCCGTCACCGCCGTGACCAAGCCGCCCGTCTGTGCCGTCAGCATCTCGGGGGGCACACGCATCTTGCTCCAGTCAAGACGGAGAATGGTGTCGACACCCTCGACCAGGAAGCCTTGGGTATGTCCGTTATATTCCGTGACGATCATGATCTCGCGCGGAGTTTCGGCAGTGATTCCGGAATACTTCGCAAGATCGATGACGGGCACCAGGGCGCCGCGCAAACTGACCATACCCTCCACCGAAGAGGGCATCTCGGGTGCCGCGGTAATCACCGGCGTACGCATGACTTCACGAACCTTGAAGACGTTGATGCCGTAGGTTTCCCGACGCCCTGTTCTCTGATCGACGCCGAGGAAGAACAACAGTATTTCAAGCTTGTTGGTTCCGGCCAGCTTGGTCCGCGCATCGATATTCTTCAGCAACTCTGACATCGTCATTCCCTCAAACTTCTTGGAGTCGGCCTCTTGCTCTATTTATCGGCTGAGGATGACCAAGAATACACGTTTTTCGATACCCGACAAACCGCGCGCGCCCTCAGTTCACATGGATGTTGCCTTTTCCGGACAGCTCCGGTTGGCCATCCTTTCATGAAATCGGGAATAGCTTGCCGAAATTGGCAATATCCAGCACCTGTTTGACATTGCCGCGCACACCAGTCAACGCAACCTCCTTGCCTACCCCCCCCAGCTTGTCCCGCAGCATCAGCAGCATGCCCAAGGCAGAGCTGTCGAGATAGTCGACTGCCGAGAAATCGACAATCACGGCCTGAGTCTCGACATCGGCCAACAGCGGTTCGTAAACACCGCGAAACTCGCGATGTGTATTGAAGTCGAAGCGACCGGACAGTTTGACGAATGCCTTGCCGGCCTCCTTGGTGATGCTCGCTTGCATGGAATTTCCCAATATTCTGAGGTTTGTGACTCTGGTTAGTTTAAACCTTTGACCACAGGCAACAAGGCCCTTCCCTCAAGAACTGGCGCCACGAGCCTCTGTCAGGCATTTCGCATGGCGATCAGCGACAGGCTGCCAGCACCCGGCGGGCGATCTCAGCCAACGGACACTGCTCGCCGACGGCACCAATAACAAACGCTTCACGCGGCATGCCGTACACAACGCAACTGGCCTCATCCTGGCCGAAGGTTTGCCCTCCCGCCTGACGCAGACGCAACAGCCCCTGCGCCCCATCCTTACCCATCCCGGTAAGGATGACACCGACCGCCTGCCTGCCGACAAGATTGGCGGCCGAGTCGAACAACACATCAACCGATGGCCGGTGACGATTGACCGGCGGCGTCGCCAGCAACTCGGTGAGGTATCCGTTCGGGCCGCGACGGATCTGCAGGTGTGAGTGCCCTGGCGCAATGAATACCGTTCCCGGCTCGACCTTCTCGTTCCCCTGGGCTTCGATCACCCGGGGAGCACTCAGGCCGTCAAGGCGCTTGGCAAAGGAAGCGGTAAACGATTCCGGCATATGCTGGACAATCAGGATGGGGGGGCAGTCGGCCGGAATACCGAGGAGAAACTCCTTGATGGCTTCGGTCCCCCCCGTCGATGCACCAACAAAGATGATCTTGCCTGAGGCGTTTACGCGAACAGGCGTCTGGCCCGCCGGTGCAGCCTGAGGAGCGGACCCCGAAACGGTCGGTGCCGAAGCAGCCCCCAGCCGACGCAAGCGCGCTCCCTTGGCAGCCCTGATCTTGTCGGTGAGTTCCTCGGCATACTCATCCAGGCGACGTCCATCAGAACGCGGTTTGCCAATGAAATCCACGGCGCCGAGTTCCAGCGCCTTCAGCGTTGTCTCCGATCCTGCTGCGGTAAACGCCGAAACCATGACGACGGGCATTGGCCGCAGACGCATCAGGCGGTCGAGAAACTCGATGCCATCCATTTTCGGCATATGAAAATCCAGGGTCAGCACGTCCGGATTCAGCACCTTGATCATCTCGCGGGCCGTTGGCGCATCGGGTGCGGCACCGACCACCGTCAGGTCAGGCGAGGCATTGATCATTTCAGTGAGCATGGCCCGCATCAGTGCGGAGTCATCGATTATCAGAACGCGAATCTTGTTCGGCATGTCATTTATTGATCTTTTGGCAGGCACAGCATCAGCGACGGTCAAATGAAGAGCTCGACATCGCCCTCGACCTTGGAGCCGGCCAGCCGATCCTTGTAATCCCGTTCGCGACTGAACAGGGTGTCGTTATGGACGCGATGCAGTTTCTTGACCAAGGCACGTCCGGTATCCGGAAAATAGTAGACCTTGCGCGGATACGAATCCAGCAAGTCCTTCGCCACGACTGGAATCTTCTCAGTCTTCAGGTAGTTGAGCACGAACTCGGCGTTACGCGTGCCGACATTGCTGCTGGCCAGACTGGATAACACGGCACCGCCACCGAAAACCTTGGCCTCGAGTCGGCTACGCCGGGCACCGGATTTCAGCAGATGATTGATCAGCACCTCCATCGCATAGGTGCCATAACGGGCGGACGTACCCAGCTGATCCCGCCCGCCATCGTCGGGCAGCATGAAATGGTTCATGCCGCCAACCCCGGCGTCGGCATCGCGAATACAGGCAGCAACACATGAACCGAGTACCGTGACCAGCAACATCCCCTGTCCGGAAACAAAATACTCCCCCGGCAGTATCTTGGCGGCCTCGCTCTGGAAATGCCGGTCGTAATACCGGTTTTCGGCGAGGTTCTCGTCGTAGGCGTGATGCACGGCAGGTTCGCTCAGCGAGCCCGGGACTGGACGTAGACCGTCTTGCCCAGGGAGCGGAACAGGTCTGCCGCATGCAGGAAGCTCTCCGAGTGACCGGCAAACAACAGGCCGTCTGGCTGCATCAGCGGGGCGAAGCGCGACAGAATCTTGTATTGCGTCGGCTTGTCGAAGTAGATCATCACGTTGCGGCAGAAGATGATGTCGAGCGGCCCCTTCAAGGCATAGCTGGCGTCGAGCAGATTGATGCGCTGAAACTGGATCAGCGACTTCAGCTCCGGACGAACGGCAACATATCCATCCTGCGTCCCCGTTCCGCGCAGGAAGAAGCGGCGCAAGCGCTCCGGCGAAAGCTTTTCGACGCGATCGGCGGCATACACGCCCTTGCGTGCCGTTTCCAGGACATTGGTATCGAGATCGGAGGCGATGATCGAGACATGGGACAGGCTGGCGCCGAAAGTTTCGGCAACGGTGATCGCGATCGAGTAGGGTTCCTCGCCGGTGGACGCTGCCGAGCACCAGATACGGATGGGCCGCCGCGTCCCGATCTTCTGCAGATGTTCAGCGAGGATGGGAAAGTGGTGGGGCTCGCGGAAGAATGAGGTCAGATTGGTGGTCAACGAATTGACGAAGCGCTCCCATTCGTCTCCGCCCCCCTTTTCCAGCGCATCGAGATACTCGGTGAAACTGCGCGCACCGGTGGCCCGCAGACGGCGAGCCAGGCGCGAATAGACCATGTCCTGCTTGACCGGCGACAGCGAGATGCCGGCATGCTGATAGATCAGCTTGCGTACGCGCTCGAAATCAGCGGGCAGGAAACTGAACTCGCGGGCGGCGCTGTCACGCCCCAGGATGGCAGCGGTAGCCGCTACCGGCGAGGAATATCGGGGTGAATCGGCCATGTTCAGAACTCCTCCCATTCATCGTCCAGGCGCAGCGAGGTCGGCGGCGGCGCAGACTTGCTTCCAGCCGATAGCTCCCGGCGGACAGGTGGTGGCGGCAGCGGCTGACGGGCCGTAGCGAGCGCTGCCTCGCTGCCAACCCGGAAGACGGAAACTGCCCGGGCCAGACCATGCGCCTGCTCTTCGAGGCTTTCCGCAGCGGCCGCTGCCTGCTCGACCAGCGCCGCGTTCTGTTGCGTAACCTCGTCCATCTGGTTAACCGCCAGACAGACCTGGTCGATTCCCGCGCTCTGCTCGCGGCTGGCCGACGAGATATCGCCCATGATGCCGGCCACCCGCCGGATGCTCGCCAGCACCTCCTGCATGGTTTTTCCCGCCTGCTCGGCCAGGCGATTGCCGGTCTCGACCTTGATGACCGAGTCGGATATCAGTTCCTTGATTTCCTTGGCTGCTGCGGCACTGCGCTGCGCCAGATTACGCACCTCGGTGGCGACCACGGCGAAACCGCGCCCCTGTTCGCCGGCACGCGCAGCTTCGACAGCCGCATTCAGCGCCAGGATATTGGTCTGAAAGGCAATGCCGTCGATCACGCCGATGATGTCGGCAATCCGGCTGCTCGACTGGTGGATGGCCGACATCGTCTGGACAACCTGATCGACCACCTCGCCCCCCTTGGCTGCCACCCCCTGGGCACTGCCAGCCAGCTCGCTTGCCTGCCGGGCGTTTTCGGCGTTCTGACGAACTGTGCTGGTCAGCTGCTCCATGGAGGAAGCGGTTTCCTCAAGACTGCTCGCCTGCTCTTCGGTCCGGCTCGACAAGTCCTGATTGCCGGCTGCGATTTCCTGAGCGGCCGTATTGATCGCGTCAGTCGCCACGCGGATCTGGTCGATGATGTCGCGCAGGCGGGCAACGGTACTGTTGGCATCGTCCTTCAGCTGACCAAAGGTGCCCTCGTAGTCGGCATCGATCTTTCGGGTCAGATCGCCTTCAGCCATGGCGCCGAGCACCAGGCCGATATCCTTCAAGCCTTGCTGGCTGATCTCCAGCAAGCGATTGAGATCGTTCGCCAGACGCAGGAAGAAGCCCTGCTTGCCCGCCGGCGCAACGCGCCGGGAAAAATCGCCGCGGGCCGCCGCTTCGACAATTTCCGCGACCTCGTCCTCGACAGCAACCTCGGCCGTTCGATCCAGCCACTCGACGGCATAGCCGAGACGCACTCCGGACTCATTGAGCACGGGCGTCACTGCCAGCGAGAAAGTACGACCGCCCAGATGGATGGCTGCCCGATGCGTTCCGCTGAGCGTTTTCAGCATGGCACGCTGGTGGCCCGGATTCTTGTGAAAGATGTCGATGTTCGCACCGAGCAGGCCGGCTCGGGAAAAAGCGGGCAACTCCTTGCGGATATCACTCTCGGCGGCGGCAAACATGTCATGAATCGCGCGGTTCATGTAGATGATGTTCAGCCCGTCGTCGGCAATCATCACGTTGGTCGCCACATTGTCGAGACCGCTGCGGATGCGCAGGTTTTCCTCGGCCACCCGGCGCGTCTCCGCCACGTCGCAACCGAGCTTGATCTGCATCGACTGCATGGCCTGGAGTACTTTGCCGATCTCGTCATCACGATCGAAATCGAAGCGGTTGTTGTAGCTGCCAGCTGCAATACTGCGAAATGTCGCAGTCACCGTCCCCAGGGGCTTCAAGACGCTGCCGGCAAGCAGGCGCAGGACGAGGAAGGCAACGGCGGCGGCGCCGACGGCAAGGATAGGCGCAGCCACCCCGAGCTGATTCCCGGCAAAGCCGAGCAACAGGAATACGCCGACCACGAAAGCGCCGAGCAGGTTGAAGGCGGAAGCTGCCGGCAGATCGCGCAGCATGCCGGCCAGCCCCTCGCCGCCGCTGACCACGGCGCCACGCCGGATACGACGCCCGCCCTGACGCTGTTCGCGGAACAGCCGGTAGAGTTCATCGACCTGGCGGACGATCACCGGATCCGGGCGGCGCCGTACCGACATGTAACCGGTGACCTGTCCCTCCTCCCAGATGGGCGTGACATTGGCCTCGACCCAATAGTGGTCACCGTTCTTGCAGCGATTCTTGACGTAACCGGACCACGGCCGATTCTCGGCGAGGGTCTGCCACAGGTCGGCAAACGCCTCGACCGGCATGTCCGGATGACGAACGATGTTGTGCGACACCCCGATCAACTCGCTCTCTGCAAAACCGCTGATTTGCAGAAAATCGCGATTGACGTAGGTAATCCGGCCCTTCAGGTCGGTTTTCGAGACGATCAATGTCTCCGCGCCGAGTTCGACCTCGCGCCCGGTTACCGGCATGTTAACTTTCATGGCAAGTCCCTATCGCTTCTCGCACCGCGCCCCGTCAAAACTCTGTCCACTCGTCGTCATCCCCGGCCGGCAGATGCTGGCCGCTCTTGGCGCCCTGCGTACTGTTCACGTTCAGGCGCACCGGTTCGCGATGGACCAGGGCCGGCCGCGCCTGCACAGGCCTGTCGGCCGGCACCGGCGCAGTGCGTCCCGGCAGGGAGAATACGGCCACCTCGCGAGCCAGCGCATTGGCCTGCTCCTCAAGGCTTTCGGCGGCGGCCGCAGCCTGTTCGACGAGCGCAGCGTTCTGCTGCGTCACCTCATCCATCTGGGTAATCGCCAAGCTGATCTGCTCGATGCCGGCGCTTTGCTCACCACTCGCTTCGGAAATTTCCTGCATCAAGCTGGCTACCCGCCGGATACTGCCGACAACTTCTTCCATCGTCCGCCCGGCCTGCTCGACCTGCCGATTGCCGACATCAACCTTGGCGACCGAATCGGCGATCAGTCCCTTGATCTCCTTGGCGGCAGCGGCACTGCGTTGGGCCAGACTGCGCACCTCGGTGGCGACCACGGCGAAACCCCGCCCCTGCTCGCCGGCCCGCGCCGCCTCGACCGCGGCATTGAGGGCCAGAATATTGGTCTGGAAGGCGATACCATCGATGACGCCGATGATGTCGCCGATCTTGCTGCTCGAGCGGGAAATGGCGCTCATGGTATCGACCACCTGACCGACCACCTCCCCCCCGCGTACCGCGACCTGCTGGGCCGTACCGGCCAGTTCGCTGGCCTGGCGCGCATTCTGGGCGTTCTGTTTGACCGTGCTGGTCAGCTCCTCCATGCTCGATGCGGTTTCCTCCAGGCTGCTCGCCTGCTCCTCGGTCCGCGCCGACAGATCCTGGTTGCCGGCAGCGATTTCCTTGGCTGCCGTGTTGATGGCGTCGGTTGCCCCCTTGATCGCCAGGATGATCTGCTGCAGGTTGTCCACCGTGACGTTGGCGTCATCCTTCAACTTGCCGAGCATGCCCTGGTAATCGCTGTCGATCTTCTGCCGCAGGTCACCTTGCGACATGCGCTCGAGCATTGCGCCGACATCGTCGAGCGCCGCCGTACTGGCCCCCAGCAACTGGTTGATGCCGGCCGACAGGTCGCGATAGAAACCGTTCATCCGTGAATTGTCGATGCGCTTGCTGAAATCGCCGGCGACAGCGGCAGTGATGATGCTGGCCACTTCACGCTCGACCTCGACTTCCGCCGTACGGTCACGCCACTCGACGACCGTGCCCAGCCGCTCACCGCGTTCGTTGATGATCGGACTGGCCGCCAGCAGGAAGTGACGGGCCCCGATACTCATTTCGCTGCGATGGGTCCCCTGCAGATTGGCCAGCAGATTGCGCTGATGTGAGGGCTGGCGGTGATAGGAGTCAATACTTGAACCAAGAATGTCATCGGCACGGAAATCCGGCAGCACCGCACGAATGTCGCTCTCTGCCTGACGCATCATTTCGAGGACGGAGGCATTGCAATAAATGATGGTACCGGCGGGATCGGCGACCATGACGTTGTTCGAGGTGACATCGAGGGCCACCTTGATACGCATGGTGGCGTCGGCTGCCAGGTGCTCCGCCTCGATCCTTTCCTTCAGGTTCGACTGCATCTTGGCCAGGGCCTGCAGCAACTCCGTCACCTCGTTGCGGCCGCTGATGGCGATGCTGTTATCCAAGCGGCCGGCAGCAATGGCATCGGCCAGCTGCACGGTATCTGCCAGCGGCCGGGTGATGCTGCGCCCGAAAACATAGGAAAAGGCAGCAACCAGGGCGGTAACCAGCAACGCCAGACCGATCAGCAACTGGGTCGTAAACTCGGTCGTCTGTCGGGCACCATCGAACAACTCGCGACCGCTATCGGCATAATACTGACGCAATGCCTCCGCCGCCTGGGCTGCCTTGGCATAGGCCGGACGGACGACACCGGCATAGATTTCCGCCCCCCGGTCGTAGTCACCGGCGCTCAGCGCCTCGGCAGCCGGCAGTAACCCTTCCTGAACATAGATGGCTCGTGCGTGCCGATAGCTTTCCGCCAGTTCGCTCTCCCGTTCATTCAGCGTCCGGGCCGAAAACGCCTGCCACAACTGGTCGATCGTCCGCCGGTTCTTCTCCAGCGCCTCGATATGCACACGCAGCTCATGATCGTGTTTGGCAGCCTGGCGCCCGGACGGATCGTGCAGCAAGCCACCGGCGATCTGCAGATTGTTCTCGGCCATCAGGGTCTGAATGCGCAGCACCAGAGCCCCCGGCTCCAGTTTGTCGACGTAAATCGCTTCGCTGGTGCGACTGAGATCGCGCAGGTAAATCACGGCCACAACGACCAGGACGGTAAACCAGAAGGCCATGCCCAAGGCCTGCCAGGCCAGACGGGTGCTAATTCGCATGTTGTTCAGCATTGCTTGCTCCCTTGCTCTTATGCGTTTGCCGCCGACGCTTCATCGATCAGCTCCATGTCGGCACTGGCCATCAGGCGTTCGATGTCGGTCACGATCATCATCCGCGCATCCTGTGCCGCCAGGCCGAGGATGTACTTGGTATCGAAAGTGCCGGAAAAATCCGGCGCCGGCCGGATCTGAACCCGGTTCAGGGAGATCACGTCGGAGACACTATCGACAACCGCACCGATGACTCGCCCGGCGACGTTGAGAATGATCACCACGGTAAAGGGCGTGTACTCGACCCGGCCAAGATTGAACTTGATCCGCAGGTCGACCACCGGAACGATGATGCCGCGCAGGTTGATCACCCCCTTGATGAAAGGCGGTGTATTGGCTATCAGGGTCGGCTGTTCATAGCCGCGGATTTCCTGAACCTTGAGGATATCGATCGCGTACTCCTCGCTGCCCAGCGTAAAGGTCAGATACTCGCTGGCTACCAGATCTTCGTCGGAAACCGGCGCCCCGCCTTGCGTCTTCACATCCATTTCTCGCTCCTCTGTTCAGCGCTCATCCTGCCTTGCCACCTTCGCCCGAGCCATACCGGCTATCGCCGAGACATCGAGAATCAAGGCGACATGTCCATCCCCCATGATGGTCGCCCCGGAAATTCCTGGCACCCGACGGTAGTTGGCCTCGAGGCTCTTGATCACCACCTGATGCTGGCCGACCAGCGCATCAACGAACAATCCGGATTTGCTGCCGTCTGCCTCGACGACGACCATGATGCCCTCGGTGAAGTCGCTGCCGGCTGCGGGTAGCCCGAACAGCTCGCGCAATACGACCACCGGCAGATATTCGCCACGGACCTGGACGACACGCGCCTGGTTGGCCAGCGTCCGGATGTCGCCAGCCTGCGGCTGCAGCGACTCGATGACGTAGGACAACGGCAGGATATAGGTCTGATCGGCGACGGCCACCGACATCCCGTCCAGGATTGCCAGCGTCAGCGGCAGGCGGACCGTCATCCGTGTACCGATCCCGAGCATCGATTCGATCTCCACCCGCCCGCCCATGGCCTGGATATTACGGCGGACGACATCCATGCCCACGCCACGCCCGGAAACATCGGTCACCTGTTCGGCGGTGGAAAACCCGGCCTCGAAAATCAGGTTGAACACTTCCTGATCGCTCATCTGATCGGAGACCGGCAGCCCCCGCTCGCGAGCCTTGGCCAGGATTCTGTCGCGCGGCAATCCGGCGCCATCGTCACCCACCTCGATGACGATGTTCCCACCCTGGTGATAGGCTTTCAAGGTAATCGTACCGACCGGATTCTTGCCCGCAGCAAGCCGCTTCTCCGGCAACTCGATCCCATGATCCAGGCTGTTGCGGATGAGGTGTGTCAAGGGATCGGCAATCCGTTCGATGAGCCCCTTGTCCAGCTCGGTGGTTTCACCGGAAGTCTTCAATTCCACCTGCTTGCCGAGTTTGCCGGACAAATCCCGGACAACACGCGGGAAACGGGAAAAGACGAAAGATATCGGCAACATCCGGATCGACATCACCGATTCCTGGAGATCGCGGGTATTGCGCTCCAACTGGGCCAGACCGCTGACCAGGCGCTCCGGGGCCGCCTCTGCCATCTGCACGGCGGTTTGCAGCAGCATGGCCTGGGTGATGACCAGTTCACCGACCAGATTGATCAACTGATCCACCTTTTCGACACTGACCCGGATCGAGGAGTCACCTGCGGCAACGCCCGCTGCGGGGCGTGCGGCAGGCTTGCTTGCGATCGTTGAAACACCCACCGGAAGCGGACGGGACGACGCCTCCTCCACCTTGACAGGCGGCGGTACGGCAACAGGTGCCAAAGGCTCGAAGAAGCCGTAGCCATCCCCCTCTTCGAGTGGTGCTGCCGGCTTGTCAGCTGGGCTCGCCGCCTCTGCCAACGGCGGCGGCAGAGGCTCGAAGAAGCCGTAGCCATCGTTCTCGGCAGCGGCGAGGGTGGCAGGTTCAGGCGGCAAAGGTTCGAAAAAGCCATAGCCTTCGCCGGTCTGCTCTTCCGCAACGGCTGGCGCCGGCGGCTCAATGGCGACGAAGAAGCCATAGCCCCGGTCCTCGGCAGGCGCGCCCGGAGCATTGTCGAAGAAGCCGAAGTCGGTATCCTCGCCTGCAGTATCGACAACCGGCTCCTCGGCAACCCTCCAGGCACCGTTCTCGGCAACGAAATCCACGGCTTCGGAAAAGCGCTCGGGAGGCGTCTCGGTCGTCAGTCGCAGCTTCCAGAAGCCGACACCCTGATCCTCGGGATCGGGATGACTGAGCACTTCGAGCGAACCGAGGGAGCGCAGCTCATCAAGCAGCCCCTCGACACCATCACCGTGTGCTGATGCCGCTGTCGGAACAAACTCGATGCCGTAGGCGTGACGGCCATCGGCAGCCACAGTCGAGACGGGCGCAGGCCTGAGACTGTCGACAGGATGCCGGGAAACGCCGAGCGCTGTCGCAACCTGGGCTCTGGCCACCTCGGGCTCCCCTTCGGAGAGCTGGCGCAGACGCGCACAGATTGCCTGAACGGCCTGAACATCCACGGCACCCCGGCCCTGGTGCGCCTCGAGCATCTCACGCAGCCGGTCACCGGACTCCAGAAATGCGTCCACCATGTCCGGACGCAGGGTAAGTTCCTGCTTGCGGATGCGATCGAGCAGATTTTCCAGGATGTGCGTGGTCTCGGCCAGGTCGGTAAATCCGAAGGTGCCGGCACTGCCCTTGATCGAATGTGCCGCCCGAAAAATGGCGTTGAGCTGCTCCTGATCCGGATTGTCGACATCCAGATCCAGCAGCAGGGCCTCCATGGCTGCCAGGTGTTCTGCCGATTCCTCGAAGAACACCTGGTAAAACTGAGTCATGTCGATAGCCACGCTATCCCCTTACCATGGCCAGAAAATATCGGCGCCGACCGAACGTCACCAACACGGACGTCGGCATGACGCAAGAGCGGCTCGCACTCAGCCGATGACCTTGCGCACGACTTCAATCAATTTTTGTGGATCGAAGGGTTTGACCAGCCAGCCGGTCGCACCGGCCGCCCGCCCTTGCGCCTTCATCGCATCGGACGATTCGGTGGTCAGCATCAGGATTGGCGTAGACGCATACTGCGGAGTGGCGCGCAGCGCCTTGATCAGGCTCAGGCCGTCCATGCGGGGCATGTTCTGATCGGTCAGCACGAGATTGACACTGCGCGCCTTGGCCTTCTCCAGTCCATCCATTCCGTCGACCGCTTCCACAACGTCGTAACCGGCGCTCTTCAACGTGAAGTTCACCATTTGGCGGATCGATGCGGAATCATCGACTGCAAGCACGGTTTTCGCCATATTTTCCTCTGTATCCAGTTTCTCAAATTCGTTTCGCAAACCACCGCGAGGCTGCATGTTTCAGCCGGCAGTTCCCTTGCCAAGCCCAGGCAGACTCAATCCTTCGCCGACACCGTCCTCGCCGGAAACTTCCGACTCGGGGCCTTCTTCCTGAAGAATGGCCATTTCGGTTTTCTGGTTGAGTACGACGATACTGATCCGTCGGTTCACCGAGTTCAGCGGGTCATTCTTGTCGAACAGCACGGTAGACGCCAGCCCCACGACACGCAGTACCTTGGTGTCATCCATGCCGCCAGCCACCAGTTCACGACGTGACGCATTGGCCCGATTGGCTGACAGTTCCCAATTGGAAAAACCCGAGGTCCCGCCCACATACTGGGCCGCGTCCGTGTGACCCGCAAGGCTGATGCGATTGCTGACACCATTCAGGGCCTTGCCGATCTGACGCAGGATGTCGCGGGTATAGGGCTTGAGCTCAGCCCCGCCAGAATCGAACATCGGCCGATTCTGCTCATCAACGATCTGGATGCGCAAGCCTTCCGAGGTGATGTCGAGGAGCATCTGTTTCTTGAACTGCGCCAACTGCGGACTCTGCTCGATCATTTTTTCGATCTCGAGCTTCAAGTTTTCCAGACGCTCAAGCTCCTTGCGCCGAAATTCAAGCTGCGCCTCCTTGGAAAAAGAGGTGCTTTTCTTTACCTCGACATCGCCCTGCTTGACCTGCCCGGACTGTCGCGTCAGATCCTTGCCCCCGCCCTTCAGGATGCTGGTCGCGTCCCCTGAGCCCTCGCCGCCCGTCATGGCAACCTTCAAGGGGTTCTGAAAATATTCGGCAATACCCTGCAGATCGCCTTTGGCAGTCGAACCGAGCAGCCACATCAGAAGGAAGAAGGCCATCATCGCCGTCACGAAATCGGCGTAGGCAATTTTCCAGGCGCCGCCATGGGCGCCGCCGGCAACCACCTTCTTGCGCTTGATGACGATCGGGCGAGTGGAGTCGTCGCTCATCCGGCTAACCTATCGAAGAACAGCGGCATCACTTGCCCTTGCGGGCCTTGAGCTCGTCCTCGAGCTCGCGGAAGCTGGGACGATTGTGCGCATCGAGTGTCTTGCGGCCGAATTCGATAGCCACCTGCGGGGCATAGCCGGACATTGAAGCAAGCAGGACCATTTTTATCATCTGATAGATTTTGGCGTCGCTATGAGCCTTCTGCTCGAGCAATTTGGCCACCGGCTCGACAAAACCATAAGAAACAAGAATACCCAGGAAGGTACCCACCAGTGCGCCACCGATCATTTTGCCCAGCACGGCGGGTGGACTGCCGACCGAGCCCATCACGTTGACCACACCCATCACCGCGACCACGATACCAAAGGCTGGTACCGCACCGGCAACATTGGACACGACATGCCCGGGCTCGGCCGCTTCGTGGTGATGCGTCTCCAGTTCCACATCCATCAGACTTTCGATTTCCACGGTATTCAGATTCCCGCCGACCATCATGCGCAGGTAGTCGGTGGCAAATTCGATGACGTGGTGATCCTGAACGATATTCGGATACTTGCTGAAAATCGGGCTGCCCTCGGGGTTTTCGATATCCCCTTCGATCGACATCAAGCCTTCCTTGCGTACCTTGGCGAGAATCTCGAACAGCAGCGCAAGGACATCAACATAATAGGCCTTGGTGTATTTCGTCCCCTTGAGGATTCCGGGTACGGCACCAATGGTGGCTTTGATGACACTGATGTTGTTGGCAGCGACGAAGTAACCGATCGTCAGACCAATAATCGCGACATATTCCAGCGGCACCCAGAGCGCCAGGAGGCTGCCATGAACGGCGTAAGTACCCAGTGACGCGGCAAGAATGATTACATAACCAACAATAAGAAACATGCAGAGCCCCCTGGGGCGCCGGCCCGCTGCCGGCGCTGACGCGCTTTTTGTGCTTCTGCTATTGTAGCCACAGGCCTCGCCCGTGTGCAAAGGAAGATAGGCCCAGCAAGCCGCTTGGCCAGACAGCAGAAACTTCGATGCTAAACTGACCGGCAATCAACATTGCATCGCTTATTGTGATCCGTTACTGCATCCGCTGCGGAGCCAGCATTTCATACTTGGTGCCTGCGGGCGACAACCTCCACCGGCATGTCTGCTCGGCCTGTGGCCACATACATTATGAAAACCCGCGCCTTGTGGTTGGCAGTGTTGTCGAACATGCCGGACGTATCCTCCTCTGCAGGCGTGCGATAGAGCCCCGGCTCGGCTTCTGGACGCTGCCGGCCGGCTTCATGGAAAACGGGGAAACCACCGCTCAGGCGGCCATGCGCGAAACCCGAGAAGAGGCTGGTGCAGAAATCGTGATCGACGCACCATTCGCGATGATCAGCATCGCCCATATCAACCAGGTACATCTCTTTTACAGAGGCCGCCTCGCCAGCCCAGCGTACGCCGCCGGCCCGGAAAGCCTGGAGGTCTCGCTGATCTCTCCCGAGCACATCCCTTGGTCTGAGCTCTCTTTTCCCAGCGTCGCTGTTTGTCTAGAGCGCTATCTGGCGGACCAGGCGCACGGTTGCTACGGCTTTCATGAAACCGAACTTCCAGCGCCAAACACGCCGCTCTAATCAGGTGGCCCAAAAAGGACCTGTAGTCCGATCCGTACCTGGCGCTGACTCAGTTCAACAGGTAGAGGAACCAGCTTTACCGCTTGGCCAATGAGTTGCAGAGCTAACTCATCTAGTAGCGCCTCACCACTGGTTCGTACTACCTCGACAAGGGGATGTGGCGAGCCAAGCCGCTTGCTGAGCACTAGCTGCACCTCACCTGCCAGCCCATGAGGTGACCCAAGGAATGATTCCTTATGGAGCCGACGCGCCGCCCTGGCCAGAGCCAGGCGATACTCGCTAAGCGCAGCAGGGGCCAATTCGTCGGACACACTGTCCTGTTCTGAATCGGGAGTCTCGCCGCCGCGCGCTCCACTGCTCGCTTCCGAGCTCCGTGCCCGTTGCTGCGGCGGCCGATGTGACTTCGCTGGCGCCAGTCCTCTAGTAGATTCCGTGACCAATGCTTCCACTTCGGCGGGCCGGCTCTGCTGCAATTCGCCGCGTAGCGGCGGGGCCACGACTCGCCCCCGCGCCTCCCACGAGACAATCCGTAACTCGAACAACAACAGCCCGTGAATAACCAATGAAGCAAGGAATGTCCAGGCCAGGACGGATATTCCTCTCGCCCGCAAATGAAAGAGCCCCCCGTTCGCCGCTTGCGAAAGGGGGGCTTTCTCCGCCATGACTCACGCGGTACTGGCTAAATCACTTTCCGGCCTTGCGGATTTCTTCATCCATCTTACTCGAATACATCTTGCCCATCACCGCGCCGATCACCAACACGCCGACGATAACAGCCAAGCTCATCAAGCCGATGTCACTACCAAACAAAAGTTCCCAAGCCATATGTCACCTCCCAGTAACAGAAAAAAAACTAATGCCCCGCCTTTGCGTTCAAACGCAGCGGCTCCTCCGAATCGGCCTGCAACTCCCCTTGAAGACGCCACTGACCAGCAGGGTCCTCAATTGAGACAAGCCACCTCCCGGCGAGATCAGCGGTCAACCTGCCTGTATAAAACCCCTGCCCCTCGGAAATCATTTGAACCTCCTGATCCTGACCCGCGCGCGTTGGATGCGCCAATTTGAGAACAATAGCCTCAGGCATTGCAGCAGTACCATCTGCGGTCAGCATCAACCTCACATTCAAACCAGCACGCATCACATCAGCGTGAAGTCCCATCACATTAGCCTGATGATCGCGCTGAAGGCGCTGATTAACCGTCAGCCCCTGCTTGTAATAGTCATCGGTCACCAGACCGTCATTACTGATCACCGCCAACCAGACTGTCACGATTCCGGCAACAACCACCGTCGCCGGCCCCGCTATCAGAAGCCACGGCCAGCGCTGCTTGTACCAGGGAGTTTCATCACGTTGCAGTGTCATTGAATTGTTCATAGCTCTAGGGGAACAGGAAAGAAGCCTTCTCACGGACGACGATATTGTCATCGCCAGCGGCCTTGATCTCAAAATGGATTGTATTAGCCCCCTTGTTACCGGATTCGGGGGGGACACGAACGACAACCGTAACTTCGTGATTTTCCGCGCTACCGACCTCAACCTGACGCTCACCGGCAATTTCCGCACCGGACAAGCCAGAGACAGAAAGCAGATAGCGTTTTGGCGTCTCGGTCGTGTTCATGATCTTGAGGTTGTAAATATTCTCGATACCTCCATCCTCAACTTCACGCGCCAGTATGGAACGATCACGGATGACGTCAACCTTGAGCGGGATGCGCGTAGCCAACGACCAGATTGAGGCCGCGGTAATCGCCAGCAAGATCACTGTATACACAATGATGCGCGGCCGCAGAATATGCCTGACGACATCACTTGGTGAAAAGTGCCTGGCCAGGGCATTTTCAGTGGTGTAACGAATCAAGCCACGCGGCAAGCCCAGCTTGTCCATCACCGGATCGCAGGCATCGATACACGCCCCGCAACCAATGCACTCATACTGCGTTCCCTTGCGGATATCAATTCCTGTCGGACAAACCACGACACACAATCCGCAATCAACACAATCCCCCTGCCTGGCCAGTTTGGCATCGCCCCCCTTCTTGCGCGCCCCACGTGGCTCCCCTCGCTCTGGATCGTAGGTAATGATCAATGTATCCGGATCGAACATCACCCCCTGGAAACGCGCATACGGGCACATGTATTTGCACACCTGCTCACGCAGGAAGCCGGCCTGCATGTAACAGAAGCCCCCGTAGAAGAACACCCAGAACAGCTCCCATCCGGAAAGCCCGAATGGCAAAGCCGCCAACAACTCGCTGACGGGAGTGAAATAGGCGACGAGAGTAAAGCCGGTCCACAATGAAATCAGCAACCAAACAGCATGCTTCATTGCCTTAATGCCGAATTTACGACCGCTAAAAGGCGCCCTGTCCAATTTCTGTCGCGCTGAACGGTCACCTTCGATGCGGTTCTCTACCCACATGAATATCTCGGAGTACACCGTCTGCGGACAAGCATAACCACAGAACAGACGCCCCGCGACAGCGGTGAACAGGAACAATGCGTAGGCAGAAATGATCAGCAGGAGCGCAAGATAAAAGACATCTTGCGGCCAGAGAACAAGACCAAAAAAGTAAAACTTGCGCTCAACGAGGTGGAGCAGAACCGCCTGCCGCTCGTTCCACTGCAACCATGGCAATCCGTAGAAAAGGATTTGTGTGAACCAGACGAATACCCAACGCCAAGTGTCCCACCAGCCCTTTACATCACGGATGTATATTTTTTTGTGCTTCTCGTAGAACGAAACCGCCTGTTTGGCGGTTTGTTCTGGCGCACTGAAGTCCTTGCTTTCCATCTGACCCTTATCGGTATCGAAATTACGCTGGTCCGTAGTTTCCAGAGATAGCCAAACGCAATTTTGATACAGCGGGGAAGCTATGAAACGAAAACGGGGCGGCTATCGCCGCCCCGAATTACCAAATTACTTGGCGCCCTGGCTCAAGCTGAGCACATAGGCAGACAGCAGATGAACCTTGGCTTCGCCGAGGAAGTCTTTCCAGGCCGGCATCTTGTTCTGGCGGCCATTGGTGATGGTTTCGGTAATGACAGCCTCCGAAGAACCATACAGCCAAACCTTGTCGGTCAGGTTCGGAGCACCCAGAGCATGCATACCGGTACCGTCGGCACCATGGCAACCGATACAGCCGGCGCTGGTAAATGCCTCCTGGCCACGAGCCGTGCGCACGGCATCGTTCGGCAAGCCGGACAAGGAGCGCACGTAGTTGGCCAGATCCTTGATGGTATCCGCACCCAGCTGGGCATGCGGAGGCATGACACCCATCCGGCCGTCGGCAATGGTCGCCTTGATCTGATCCGGCTCACCACCATACAGCCAGTCGCCATCGGTCAGGTTCGGGAAGCCCTTGGCGCCACGCGCATCCGCACCATGACACTGCATGCAGTAGGTCAGGTACATGCGCTTGCCCATTTCCATCGCGGTCTTGTCACCGGCAACCGCCTTGATGTCCATCGCCATGTACTTGTCGAACAGCGGCTTCACCGTGGCATCCATCTTCTGGACTTCAGCCGTATGTTGCCCGACGGAGGTCCAGTTCAGCATGCCCTTGAAGTTGCCAAGACCGGGATAGAGCGCCAGATAAACCAGCGCAAAGACCACGGTGATGACGAACATCCAGCTCCACCACTTGGGCATCGGGTTGTTGTATTCCTCAAGGGTTTCATCCCAGACATGACCCATGGTCTTGCCCGGCGTGAAAGTCGCCTTGCCTTGCACGATCAGCAGAACCGCACAGGCCAGAATACTGCCCAGGACGATCACAATGACGTACATGTTCCAAAAATCGTTTACGAAATCGCTCATTTGCTTTCCTTTTATCAGCGCGGTTGCGATGCACTGGGCACCGCACCCTGATCATCGTCTTCCGCGAACGGCAGGTTGGCAGCCTCCTCGAACCCCTTCTTGCTGCTCCTGCCGTAAGCCCACCCCACGATCGCCAGGAAGCAGAGCAACCCGGCAACCGTGATGATGGAACGCAGATCGTTGATGTCCATGGCCACTTACTTCATCGTGCTCAGTGCCGTACCTAGACCCTGCAGGTAGGCGATCAGCACATCGAGTTCGGTCATATCACCGATCGCAGCCTTGGCACCCTTGATCTCCTCGTCGGAGTACGTCGGAATACCGCGCGCATTGGCGTAGCCGCGCATGAGTTGCATCTTGGCTTCGATATCCTTGCCAACCGTATCCTTGGCCTTGGCGTTGGCCAGGAAGGCGAAGGCGGGCATATTGGATTCCGGCACAACATCACGCGGATTGATCAGGTGGGCACGCTGCCACTCGTCGGAGTAGCGACCACCAACGCGATGCAGGTCAGGACCGGTACGCTTCGAGCCCCACTGGAACGGGTGATCATAGACATACTCACCAGCCACAGAATAGTGCCCATAACGCTCGGTCTCCGCGCGGAACGGACGAATCATCTGCGAGTGGCAGAGAAAGCAGCCTTCGCGGATATAGACATCGCGGCCAGCGAGGCGTACCGCGTCATAAGGCTTGGTACCCTCGACCGGCGTCGTCGTCGACTTCTGGAAAAACAGCGGAACAATCTCCAGCAAGCCGCCCCACAGCACCACAAATAAGGTGAGGATGAACAGGAGCCCTACGTTTTTTTCAATTTGCTCGTGCTTAAGCATTCTTCTTTCCCCCTAATCAGGCGTGATGACCAGCCGGAGCGATCACCGGCATATCCTGCGTCTTACCGCCAGCCATCGTCTTGAACATGTTGTAGGCCATGATCAGCATGCCCAGCAGGAACAGAACGCCACCCAGCCAGCGGATCGCCCAGAACGGGTAGGAACCCTTGACCGACTCGACGAAGCTGTATGCCAACGTACCGTCCGAGTTGACCGCACGCCACATCAGGCCCTGCATCACACCGGCAATCCACATGGAGGCGATGTACAGAACGGTGCCGATGGTGGCGATCCAGAAGTGGGTCGTAACCAGGGCGGTGCTATACATCTCCTTCTTGCCGAAGAGCCTGGGCAGGAGATAGTAGATCGAGCCGATCGAAACCATGGCCACCCAGCCGAGCGCACCGGAGTGCACGTGGCCAACCGTCCAGTCAGTGTAGTGCGACAGCGCATTGACGGTCTTGATGGACATCATCGGGCCTTCGAAGGTGGACATACCGTAGAAGGACAGCGAGGTGATCAGGAACTTCAGGATGGGATCGTCGCGCAGCTTATGCCAGGCACCCGACAGGGTCATGATGCCGTTGATCATGCCACCCCACGACGGAGCCAGCAGAATCAGCGAGAAGATCATGCCAACCGACTGCGTCCAGTCCGGCAAGGCGGTGTAGTGCAGGTGGTGCGGACCAGCCCACATGTAGGTAAAGATCAGGGCCCAGAAGTGAACCACCGACAGACGATAGGAGTAGACCGGGCGGCCAGCCTGCTTCGGCACGAAGTAGTACATCATGCCCAAGAAGCCGGCGGTCAGGAAGAAGCCGACGGCGTTATGGCCGTACCACCACTGAACCATGGCGTCTTGCACACCGGAGTAGGCGGAGTAGGACTTAGTCAACGAAACCGGAACCGCTGCACTATTGACCAAGTGCAGCAAAGCAACGGCGACGATGAAAGATCCAAAGAACCAGTTGGCCACATAGATGTGGGAAACCGTACGCTTGGCGATCGTTCCAAAGAAGACCAGGGCATACGAAACCCAGACCAGAGTGATCAGGATGTCGATCGGCCACTCCAGCTCGGCGTACTCCTTACCGCTGGTGATGCCCAACGGCAATGTGATGGCAGCCAACAGAATGATGATTTGCCAGCCCCAGAAAGTAAAGGGAACCAGCGGGCCGCCCCAGAGGCGGGTGTGACAGGTACGTTGGACGCACCAGTAAGACGTTGCGAACAAGGCGCAGCCACCGAACGCGAAGATAACCGCGTTGGTATGCAGCGGACGCAGTCGGCCAAAATGCAGGAAGCCGATATTCAGCTCCGGCCAGACCAACTGGGCAGCAATGATGACACCGACAAGCATGCCAACAATGCCCCAGATGACGGTCATGACGGCAAATTGCCGTACGACCTTATCGTTGTATGTGGTTTGCGTTCCAGACATGAACCCACCTCTCGTTAATGAAAAGACTGAATGACCACCCCCCTGAACCCAAGGTGGCGCATGAAAGCGGATGGTATTCTAGATTAGCGGGTCCGTTTTGACCTAGATCAACCTACGGATTATCTAGATTGAACTAACCCGAAAGTTGTAAGCGCCATGTAAGCCATGCCTGCTTGCAACGCTTCGAAAACGTGGACAAAAAAAGGGTGCGTCGTAACGCACCCCAACCCCAACAGAGAAAGCTCGTGAAGAAAACCTTCACACAGCCGCCATAATGTCACCTGAATCAGTCACACATGTTGACACAGGTCAAACTTTCTCCGATTTGTCGTTTTCCGGCAATTCATCCTTGTTTTTTGGCAAATCGTCATCCATCAGCACCCGAAACCCGGGGCCTTCAAGGTCATCGAACTGGCCGCTACGAACAGACCACCAGAATGCTGCCGCAATGCCGAAAACGAGCACCACGGAGATCGGGATCAGCAAATAGACACTTTCCATCAATCTGTCTCCAGGCGCTGAATGCGCAATGAGTTTAGAACGACCAGAAGGGAGCTCAAGGACATGCCGATCCCTGCCATCCACGGCGTCACATAGCCGGCGATCGCTGCCGGCAAGGCAACGATATTGTAGGCAAACGACCACCAGAGGTTCTGGCGAATGACGACCAGCGCAAATCCGGCGCGCCCCAGGCCCTTGTGCAAATGCCCCAAGCGTTCCGAGAGAAGCACGAAATCCGATTGCGTGCGGGCCAGTTGGGCGCCACTGCCCATGGCCACCGAAACCTGTGCCTGAGCCAGTACCGGTGCATCATTGACGCCATCTCCTACCATGGCAACGACCGCCCCCCCGGCTTGCAATTCGCTGACGCATTGGTGCTTGCCAGCAGGCGTCATGGCCGCCCGGACATCATCGATACCAAGCTCTGCAGCTATGCGATTGGCGACCGCTGGCGCGTCTCCGGTGAGCAGCACGACACGCCGTCCGGCCTTATGCAGGTCCGCTACCAGTTTTCCGGCCTCGGGACGCAAACGGTCGCCGATGCGGAACAAGGCGAGGCACCCCTCCTCATCCGCCAGCAAGACCACCGTATCGCCGCTCTCCAGCCATTCCGTCGCAGAAGGCGGCAAAACACCACCACTCAACGCCAAGGCATAGGCGGGCCGACCAATCCGATAGCGACGTCCGGCAACCATCGCCTCTACCCCCTGCCCAGGTTCACTGAGCGAGCCAACGGCCTGCAAAGGATCTCCGTCGGGAGCCGCATGCCGCAACGCCTGCGCCAGCGGGTGCTCGGATGCCTGCTCCAGAGCCGCGGCCAGACGCAGACAATCGTCTCTGGACTGCGAAGCGAGGAGCAGAACATCGTGTAGATGCATCTGCCCCGTCGTCAAAGTGCCCGTCTTGTCGAACACGAAATGCGTTGCCCGGGCCAGGGTTTCGACCGCATGCCCCCGCGTCACCAGCAAACCATCACGCGCCAGTGCGCCTGCGGCAACAGTCAAGGCAATGGGGGTCGCCAGCGCCAGGGCGCAGGGACAGGTTACAACCAGTACGGAAACCGTAATCCACAAGGCTCGCGACGGATCCACCAGATACCATCCGAGCGCGGTCAGCACCGCCACGACCAGCAACGCCAGAACAAAGTAGCTGGCAATGCGATCGGCGATTTCGACAATGCGCGGCTTCTCCAGCGAGGCGCGCTCCATCAGGTCGATGATCGCCGACAGCCGCGTGCCCTCGCCTACCTGCTCGACCTGCACGACCAGAGGGCTCTCCGCGTTGAGCGAGCCCCCGGTCACGGAATCGCCTGCCTGCTTGGGCACCGGCAAGCTCTCTCCGGTAAGCAAGGCTTCGTTGGCGCAACTGACACCCTCCACCACCCGACCATCGGCCGGCACCGTATCGCCCGGACGAACCAGCACATAGTCACCGACGCGCAAATCCGCAACGACAGTCTGCGTGGCTTCGCGATCAACCGGATAATTTGGCAGCTTCTGCGCAAAAGCAGGCAACAGCTTGGTCAGCGCTTCGGTAACGCTCAACGCTTTCTGGCGTGCGGTCATTTCGAGATACCGACCGCCCAGCAGGAAAAAGACGAACATCGTCACCGAATCGAAGTAGACCTCCCCGCCCTGGATGAAGGTCGCCCAGCAACTCGCCAGAAAGGCCAAACCGATACCGAGCGCCACCGGCACATCCATGCCGACACGGAACAACTTCAGATCACGCCAGGCGTTGCGGAAAAACGGCGCAGAGGAATAAAAAACCACCGGCAAGGTCAGGATGAGGCTGGCCCAGCGCATCAGCGCCTCGATATCGGGCGTCATGTCGCCGTCTGCGATGTATACCGGATAGGCATACATCATCACCTGCATCATCCCGAAACCGGCGACCCACAGGCGCCACATCGCGCCGCGACGCTCGTTGCGGGAAATTTCTTCATTTTTTGCCGCATCGTACGGATACGCCCGGTAACCGATGGCAGCAACCGCCGCAAGAATATCGGAGAGCTTAATCTTCGAGGCGTCCCAGCGGATTCTGGCACGCCGCGTCGCATAATTGATATCTACCGCCGTCACCCCTGCCAACTTGCCGATGTGCTGCTCGTTGAGCCAGATACAAGCGGAACAGGTGATGCCTTCAAGGATGAGAGATGCCTCACGCTCGTTGTCAGCAAGTTCCTTGACGAAGCTCTTCTGGAACTCCGCGTGATCGAACAGCGCAATCTGATCGAGGATCGCCGGCATCGCCTCGCGTGGCGACTCAGGAAGGGCATCACGACTTCGGTAGTAGTCCTCAAGACCGTTATCGACAATCGACCGGGCTACCGCCTGACAACCGTAACAACACATGGCGCGGGTCTCGCCGCCGATTTTGACCGGCAGATCGACATCGTCCGGTATGGGCAGACCGCAGTGATAACAAGAGCAATCGGACATGCAATAAAAAAGGCACCGAAGTGCCTTTTTGGTCAAGGGCGGAGCCGAAGTATAGTTTATTTGACGCCCATCCGGATGGCACCGTCGAGGCGGATGACCTCCCCGTTGAGATAGGCATTCTCGGCTATATGCCGAACCAATTCGGCGAACTCCGCCGGTTTGCCCATGCGCGTTGGGAAGGGCACCATCTTGTTGAGGGATTCCTGTACCTCTGCAGGCATGCCAAGCAGCATCGGCGTTTCCATGATGCCCGGGGCGATGGTCATGCAGCGGATGCCGCTGCGCGACAGTTCGCGCGCCACCGGCAAGGTCAGCGCAACGATCCCGCCTTTCGATGCGGCATAAGCCGCCTGTCCCAGCTGCCCCTCGAAGGCTGCGACGGATGCCGTGTTCACGATCACCCCGCGCTCGCCACCATCATCCGGCGCAGCCTTGAGCATGGCATCGACAGCCAGACGGATCATGTTGAACGTACCGACGAGATTGATGTTGATGACTTTGGCAAAGCTGTCGAGTCGGTGCGGCCCTTCGCGGCCCGCCACCTTTTCGGCTGGCGCGATGCCGGCACAATTGACCAGCCCATGCAAACCGCCAAAGCGGTCAAGGGCGGTCTGTACCGCATTACTGGCCGAAGCCTCACTGGCCACGTCGGTTTCAACAAAAACCGCGGCCGCGCCAAGTTCGCCAGCCAGCCGCTCACCCGCCTCGCGATTGAGATCCGCCAGAACCACACGGGCTCCGGCCTCCGCCAGCACGCGCGCGGTCGCCGCGCCAAGACCGGAACCCGCGCCGGTTACCAGAAACACTTTATTCTTGATCTGCATGTCTGCTCTCCATGAAATTGCCGCCCATTCGGGGGCCAGCCACTTTTCCAGACGGTACCGTATGGAACAGACGCGATATTACTCGCTGATCCGTGAAAGAAAAATGGGCAGTGCACATCGCTCCGCGAGCGGAATGTGGATGCGAACCAGATGGCCTTTATCCGCTTCGCCAACTAGACTGAAATAGCCAATCCACCTTTCCGGGAGTTCGTCATGTCCGTTTTCGATTCCCCAATTGCCCGTTGCGAGGCCGTGCACGAAATGGTCCTGACCGACGAAACGCAGGCCGAATGTGCCCGCGAGCACGAATGTCCACCAGGTCGCCTCTGTCCACTGTGCGGCTACTTCGTCGAGGCTAGCGAACGCAATGTTCAGCAGGATCGCCCCTCTGTCCTGAACTGAGCATGGCGCGCAATGCCGGCTGCTGGAGGCAGGCTCGGTGTATGATGTTTGAAAACACCGCCAATTTCGCCGCGCCAGCAGAAAAGCCTTGGGAAGATGTTCGACAAGAAGCAGCCGACTGTATTGGTCGTAGATCATTCGGCCAGCAACCGCGCCCAGATTTGTGACTGCCTGAACCAGTTACCCGACCTGCGGGTCATCGCGGCAGGCAGCGGGAGGCAGGCCGTCGGATTTTTTCGTGAGCAGTCACCCAGCCTGGTGCTGCTCGATCTGGCTCTGGGTGATATCGACGGCATCTCGCTGGCAAGGCAGCTACGCGCCATTGAACGCGAAACAGGTGAGGAAAGCGTCGCCCCCTGGACACCGATCATTTTCCTTTCCGCAGTTGATGACGAAGATGTGCTGGCACGAGGCATTCTTGCGGGTGGTGACGATTTTCTTCGCAAACCGGTTTCGGAAGTGGTGCTGCTGGCAAAGACACAGGCAATGCTGCGCATCGTCGGCATGCAGCGAGAGATTTACGAGGCCCATCGGCAACTCCAGACCATCGCGCATCTGGACGGGCTGACCAACATTCCCAACCGGCGCCATTTCGATGAAACGCTGGCCGCTGAGTGGAAACGCTGTCGGCGCGCCGACGCCCCGCTGAGTGTCGTGCTTGGCGATATCGATTTCTTCAAGCAATTCAACGACATTTATGGTCACCCCGCTGGCGATTCATGCCTCGCAGCGGTTGCCGGAACATTGTACGACTCGTTGTTCCGGGTCGAGGACATGGTGGCCCGCTACGGTGGCGAGGAGTTTGCGGCGATCCTGCCCGGCACCGACGGAGAGGGCGCACTGGCGGTTGCCGAACGCATGCGGCGAGCCGCGCGGGAGCTCTGCATTCCGCACGAGCGCGGTGTTGGCGGACTGGTCTCGTGCAGTTTCGGCATCGCCAGCATCAATCCCGATGCCAGCAGCCTGCCGCAGGAACTGCTACAGGCTGCCGATGCCGGCCTGTACGCAGCCAAACGGGCAGGCCGCAACCAGGTCGGGCTGGCCAGAAGCTAGAAGCCAGGCAGGCAGGCACAAACAAAAAGGGTCTGCACCACGGTGCAGACCCTTTATCAATTCTGGTGCCGGAGATAGGAGTCGAACCTACGACCTTCGCATTACGAATGCGCTGCTCTACCAACTGAGCTACACCGGCACTGGCCGGCCCTTTCCGGATGCCGCCGAAGCGGTCTTTCCGGCCAGCGGCTGCGGCACAGCGTAGAATTATAGCTTTTTCGCTGCCTGCGAAGCAACGCCAACAAACAATGAACCTGCTGCGCGCCCTGGCCACGGTCAGCGGCATGACCCTGCTCTCGAGAATTCTCGGCTTCGTCCGCGACTTCGTCATCGCCCGCACCTTCGGCGCCGGGTTGGCGACCGACGCCTTCTTCGTTGCCTTCAAGCTGCCCAACCTGCTGCGCCGGATGTTCGCCGAAGGGGCTTTCTCGCAGGCCTTCGTGCCGATTCTCGGCGAATACCGCAACCGCAACTCGGCCGAGGACACGCGGACGCTGGTCGATCATGTCGCCACCCTGCTGTCGCTGGTGCTGTTCTTCATCACCGCCCTCGGCATCGCCGCCGCGCCTGTCCTGGTCTGGATCTCCGCCCCCGGCTTCGCGGCTGACCTCGGCAAGTTCGAGCTGACGGTCGAACTGACACGCATCACCTTCCCCTACATCCTGTTCATGTCGCTGGTCGCGCTGGCCGGCGGCATCCTCAATACCTGGAGCAAATTCGCGCTGCCTGCCTTCACGCCGGTGGTGCTCAACCTGGTGTTCATCGCCATGGCGCTGTTTGCCACACCGTACTTCGATCCACCGGTGCTGGCGCTGGGCTGGGCGGTATTTCTCGGCGGCCTGCTGCAACTGACGATCCAGCTGCCGGCGCTACGCAAGATCGCCATGCTGCCGCGGCCGACGCTGAACTGGCGTGCCGCCTGGGCCGATCCCGGGGTGCGCCGCATCGTCACGCTGATGGGGCCAGCACTGGTCGGCGTCTCGGTCTCGCAGATCAGCCTGCTGATCAACACCATCTTCGCCTCCTTCCTGGCCACCGGCAGCGTCTCCTGGCTGTATTACGCCGACCGCCTGATGGAATTCCCCTCCGGCCTGCTCGGCGCCGCGCTCGGCACCATCCTGCTGCCGTCGCTGTCGCGCTGCCACGCCAGCGGCAATCTCGCGGAATACTCGAAACTGCTCGACTGGGGCCTGCGCCTGACCCTGCTGCTGGCGGCACCGGCCGCCGTCGCACTGGCGATCCTCGCCGTACCGCTGATTGCCACGCTGTTCCACCATGGCGCCTTTTCAGCCGACGACGTGCTTCGTACCCGCGAGGCGCTGGTCGCCTATGCCGTCGGCCTGACCGGATTGATCCTGGTCAAGGTGCTGGCCCCCGGCTTCTATGCCCGGCAGAACGTACGTACCCCGGTGAAGATTGCGCTGATCTCCTTGTTCGCCACGCAGGTCATGAACCTCTTGTTCGTCTTCGGTCTTGATCTCGACCACGCCGGACTGGCCCTGTCGATCGGCCTCGCCGCCTGCCTGAATGCCGCCCTGCTCTATCGCGGCTTGCGCCGCCACGACATCTACACACCGCAACCCGGCTGGCTGGCGTTCGCCCTCAAGCTATGCCTGGCCATGATGGTCATGGCCAGCTTCCTGTACTTCGGCATGGGCGCCGAAAACGCCTGGTTGCAAATGGGCACGCTCGGCCGGACAATCCATCTCTCGTGGCTGGTCCCGCTTGGCGCGACCGCCTATTTCGCGACACTTTGGGCTCTCGGCTTCCGTCTGCGCGACTTCAAGCGGCGGGCCGCCGAATGACAGGGGAGACACCAATGCAACTGACCAGCAGCAGCTTTGCCGATGGCGAACGGATTCCCGGCGACTATTCGTTCTGCACGCCCGACCCAGCCCATCACGTCTGCCTCGGCAAGAATCTGAACCCGCAGTTGCGGTGGACCGACGCACCGGCCGGCACGCGCTCCTTCGCCATCGTCTGCCACGATCCCGACGTGCCGAGCAAGGGTGACGACGTCAACCAGGAAGGCCGCACGGTGCCGGCGTCGCTGCCGCGCGTCGATTTCTTCCACTGGGTACTGGTCGACCTGCCGGCAACGCTGACCGGCATCGAGGCAGGCGAATTCAGCCGCGGCGTCACGCCGCGCGGCAAGGCTGGCCCGCAGGCGCCCCATGGCAGCCGCCAGGGCGTGAACAACTACACCGACTGGTTTGCCGGCGACAATGACATGCGTGGCGACTACTACGGCTACGACGGCCCCTGCCCGCCATGGAACGACGAGATCGTTCATCACTATGTATTCACGGTATATGCCCTTGATGTCGACAAGCTTCCGCTCGACGGCCGCTTCGGCGGCCCGGAAGTGCGCAGTGCCCTGCAGGGGCACGTGCTGGCCCAGGCCAGCCTGACCGGTACCTATACGCTGAATCCGGCACTGCTCGACGAGAACTGATCCAACGCTGCCACAAGCACAGGGCCATGCGTCGCACGCATGGCCCTGCTTCGTTTACGGCGTCACCGCCTCCGCTGCCACAGGCAGCGAGATGGTCACGAGCAGCCCCCGCTCGCCACCCCGGCTGGCCCGGATCGTGCCACCAAAGGCAGCAATGGCACGCCGGGCGATGCTCAAGCCGAGGCCATGGCCCTTGCTGGCGCTTCCCTCGCCCCGGAAGAAGGGTTGGAAAATCGCCTCCAGCTGCGCCTCCGGCACACCGTCGCCTTGATCGGCAACACGGATGAGCAGCCACTGCGTGCCTTCCTGCGTGACCGATACGCGAACCTCGCCACCCTCCGGGGAATGCCGGACGGCATTGCGCACGACGTTCTCGATCGCCCGCTGCAACAGCTCGCCATCGGCCCGCACCGTGGACGGCGGCCCGGGTTCATAGACAACACTGACCTGGCGCGGCCCGCCTTCGAAGCGCGCATCCTCGACGACATCCTGCAGCAGCTCGCCGACATCGACTGCCTCCGGCAACGCGGCGGCGCCCACCTCGAAACGGGAGAGTGTCAGCAGTTCGCCGACCAGGCGGTCCATGCGTTCGCCTTCGCGCTCGATACGGCGCAGCGAATCCTCCATGCGTGCCGGTTGCTGGCGTGCCAGACCAATTGCTGCCTGCAGGCGGGCCAGCGGCGAGCGCATTTCATGAGAGACATCATGCAGCAGGCGCTGCTGGCCTTCGAGGACCTCCTGCAGTCGTCCACTCATCCGGTCGAAGTCCCGACCGAGATCGGTCAGTTCATCGCGTCGCCCGCCCATGGATGGTGTCACGCGCACCTCGAGATCGCCGTCGGCCGCCCTGTCGAATGCCTTGCGCAACTGGCGGATGGGCTTGGCGATATACCAGGCCAGAGCGGCGGCACAGAACAGGCTGGCAACCAGACCGACCACGATCGGCAATACGGGCAACGGACGGCCGGGCGGACGCTCACCGAGCGGTGGCCGGCCAGGTGAAAATTCCGCTGGCGGCCGGTGCTGATGATCGCCAGGCGGCGGAGCAGGATGAGCCCAGGGCACGCCCTGCCCGGCAAGTTGCTGCCGCTCCAGCCAGAACAGGGCACCGGTTCCGAGGACACCGGCCAGCTGGGCCAGCCAGATGAAAAGGAAGAACTTCCAGAACAGGCGTCCCACGTCACTCCCGGATCAGCTGGTAGCCCTGGCGGTAAACCGTCTGGATGCAGGATCGACCATCACTCAGTACGCCGAGCTTGTGACGGATGCTCGACAGATGGACATCGATGCTCCGGTCGAAGCGCGCCAGCGGCCGGCCCAGCGCCTGTTCGGACAGCTCGCTCTTGCTGACCGGACGACCGGCATGGCGCGCCAGGATTTCGAGCAGATTGAATTCGCTGCTGGTCAACTCGACCACCGCCCCATCCCACTCAACCCGACGTAATTCCGGCCGGATACGCAGCGGACCGACGACGATCGGTGCCGTTGCCGCCTCCCCGCCACTGGCCGTGCGCCGCAGGATGGCACGCAGGCGGGCAGCCAGTTCGCGCGGCTGGCAAGGCTTGGGAACATAGTCATCGGCGCCGAGCTCGAGGCCGACGATACGGTCGAGATCGTCCCCTTTGGCGGTCAGCATCAGGACCGGCAACGAATTGGCGGCACGGATGCGGCGCAGTACCTCGATACCGGAGAGCTTCGGCATCATGACGTCGAGCACCACGATGGCGTAGTCCCCGGAAAGGGCGGCTTCGACGGCACCCTCCCCGTCGTGCAGGGTCGTCACCTGAAAGCCGTCCTGTGCCAGATAGTCGCCCAGCATCTCGGCCAGTTCCACATCGTCGTCGACCAGCAGGACAGCGGCCATTTCCTCATTCCAATCAATTGCTTCGTTGGCCGCATGATAGCCAAAGGCTGCCCGGGCGGGCGGCGGCTTTACAGTCTTTTACCCCCGAGCGGCAAAACTTGCCGGCCAGCAAGGCTTGCCGCCCGGCAGACGAAAAATGCCCGCATTCGCCATGGGTTCCCCGGGTTTTGGGTTTTGCGGCCGATTTCCTTAACAAAGCTTTACTCCGCTTAACGCAAAGCACCGTGGTTTTCCGTGGTTTCGGGCCGATAACTTGCACAAGGGAAGCAACCCGGATCGTTGTTCGGGCATTTTTCAACTTCTGCAAGGAGCACATCATGCTGAGCGGTATCAACCAGACATCCCAGATGGCCAGTCTGCTGTTTTCAAAGATCGACACCAAGAACCAGGGCTACATCGAGAAAAGCGATCTGGCCTCGGCCTTCAGCCAACTGACCAGTGACAGCAGCAACGACAGCAGTATCGACAGCGTCTTCGCCACCCTCGACAGCGACAGCGATGGCAAGGTTACCGAAAGCGAACTGACGACCGTCCTCAACCAGCTTCACGAGCAACTCGACAGCGAGTTCAACCGGATGCGCATGCAGGGCGGCATGCCGCCGCCGCCCCCGCCGGCCAACGACGAGGGTTTCACCGAGGATGAACTGAAGGCGCAACTGGAAGAAATCGGCGACACCGACAGCACGCGCAGCGCACTGATCAGCAAGATCGTCGACAACTTCGCGGCCGCCGATACGGACGGCGACGGCAAGGTCAGCTTTGCCGAAGCGATGGCCTATGACGAATCCACGCAAACGGCAGCCAGCAGCGAGACCACAAGCACGACAGCGAGCAGCAGCGAAGCGCAGGTCATGCGCAAGATCATGGAGTTGTTGCACGCCTATCGCAGCGACGACGCGGGAAGCGGCCTGTCAACGCTGCTTTCCGTTTCCGCCTGAACGCCGACAGCCGGCTGCCGCCCCCGGCGGCTGGCCGAAATTGCATGCAGGCCGTCCGCCACGGCAATGGTCAGCCGGCTGGCGACGGCCTAGCATGTTGTCACCCGCCACATACCAAGGAGACAACATGCAGGCCTTTCAGGATTTCTACCCGGAGAACGTCGCCCACTGCTACGGCTGCGGCCGCCTCAACGAACACGGGCATCAGATCAGGACCATCTGGGAGGGTGACGAAAGCGTTACCCGCTTCCAGCCGAAACCCGAACACACGGCCATTCCCGGTTTCGTTTACGGCGGCCTGCTGGCCTCGCTGATCGACTGCCACGGCACCGGCACCGCCGCTGCCGCAATGTACCGCGCCGAGGGCCGGCCGATGGACAGCCTGCCGGCCTTCCGCTTCGTCACCGGTTCGCTGCAGGTCAGCTACCTGAAGCCAACGCCGCTCGGGCCGGAGCTGGAAATCCGTGGCCGGGTCAAGGAGATCAAGGGACGCAAGGTGGTCGTCGAGGCCACCGTCTTCGCCGACGGGGTCGCCACGGCTCGCGGCGAGATCGTTGCCTTGCAGATGCCGGACAGCTTTGCTGCCTGAACAGGATTTCAGGCACGTCGTGAAGTAGTTCGCGCCAGCGTCGACAAAGCGCTTCGCTGGCGCCGCGTGGCTGTTTATCCTGCCGGCAACAGGAGGATGAACAATGACCCCGCAACCCGACCCCTTGACCCAGAGCACCATTTTTGCCAGCTGGCCGCTGGCCGCCAGCCATGGCGAATCGATGGCCTGCTGGGACCCGGCCGATAGCGAGCCGGAATCGCCGGTCATGGAACCGGCTGGCCTGATCGCCCTGGGCAGCGTGGATATTCCTGTCTGGCGTCTTTCCGAGGTCGAACTGGCGGCGGCCGGCAAGTTCGTCCGCTATTGCGACATGCCATCCGGCGTCGCCGCAGTCTTTCGTGAACAACAGGTCCTGGCCGGCAAGCCTTTCGCCGGGGCTGCCTATGTCGAGGACTTCCAGCTTTTCCTCGACCTGCGCCGCCTGCGGCGCTGAAGCAAGCTACTTCGCCAGACTGCGCATGGCCCGCTCCAGCCCCTCGGGCGTCAGCGGGAACATGCGTTCGCCGAACAGTTCGCGGATCATGCGGATCGACGGCGTATAGGTCCAGTGGCCTTCCGGCAGCGGGTTGAGCCACACCGCCTTCGACCAGGTGCCGAGCAGGCGCTGCAGCCAGACGGCGCTGGCCTCCTCGTTCCAGTGTTCGACACTGCCGCCGGGATGCGAGACCTCGTAAGGACTCATGCTGGCGTCACCGACCAGCACCAGCTTGTAGTCCGGCCCATAGGTGTGGATGACGTCCCAGGTCGACAACCTCTCGTCGTGACGCCGCCGGTTGTCCTTCCAGACGCCTTCGTAGACGCAGTTGTGGAAGTAGAAGTGTTCGAGATGCTTGAACTCGGAGCGCGCCGCCGAGAACAGCTCCTCGCAGGCCTGGATGTGGTCGTCCATCGAGCCGCCGATGTCGAGGAACAGCAGCACCTTGACCGCGTTGTGTCGCTCCGGCCGCAGCTGCAGGTCGAGCCAGCCGCCATTCCTCGCGGTGCCGGCGATGGTGCCGTCGAGATCGAGTTCGGTCGCCGCCCCCTGGCGGGCGAAGCGGCGCAGCCGGCGTAGCGCCACCTTGATGTTGCGCACGCCGAGTTCGACCGTGTCGTCAAGATTGCGGAACTCGCGCTGCTCCCAGACCTTGATCGCGGTGCGGTTGCCGACCGAGTCGCCGCCCAGGCGGATGCCTTCCGGATGGTAGCCGCCGTGGCCGTAGGGCGAGGTGCCGGCGGTACCGATCCACTTGCTGCCGCCGGCGTGACGCTCCTTCTGCTCGGCCAGGCGCTGCTTGAATTGCTCGAACAGCTTTTCGTAGCCGAGCTTCTGCAATTTGAGGCGGTCCTCTTCCGACAGATGGCGGCGCGCCGCCAGCTGCAGCCATTCCTCGGGGATCAGCGCCTCGAAACCGGGCAGCGCCTCGACCCCCTTGAAGTATTCGCCGAAGGCGCGGTCGAAGCGGTCGTAATGCGCTTCGTCCTTGACCAGGATAGCCCGCGCCAGCAGGTAGAAGTCGTCCAGGCTGGCGCTGACCAGCCGGGCCTGCAAGGCTTCCAGCAGGGCCAGCAGCTCGTTGGTGGACACCGGCAGCTGCCGGGCTTTCAGGTGCAGGAAGAAATCGACGAGCATCGCCGCCTAGGACTTGCGCCGGGCCATGAAGGCCAGGCGTTCGAACAGATGCACGTCCTGCTCGTTCTTCAGCATCGCGCCATGCAGCGGCGGGATGGCGGCCTTGGCCTCCTTGCTGCGCAGCGCTTCCGGCGGGATATCCTCGGCCAGCAGCAGCTTCAGCCAGTCGATCAGCTCGCTGGTCGACGGCTTCTTCTTCAGGCCGGGCACTTCGCGCAGCTCGAAGAACACTTCCAGCGCCTCCTTCAGCAACTCGTGCTTGAGATCCGGGAAATGCACGCCGACGATGCGCTGCATGGTCGCCCGGTCGGGGAACTTGATGTAATGGAAGAAGCAGCGGCGCAGGAAGGCGTCCGGCAACTCCTTCTCGTTGTTCGAGGTGATGATGATCAGCGGCCGGTGTTTCGCCGTGATCGTGCGGTGCAGCTCATAGCAGTGGAACTCCATGCGGTCGAGCTCGCGCAGCAGGTCGTTGGGGAACTCGATGTCGGCCTTGTCGATCTCGTCGATCAGCACGACGGACGGCTGCTCGCATTCGAAGGCCTGCCACAGCACGCCATGGACGATGTAGTGCGAGATGTCCTCGACGCGCGGGTCGCCCAGTTGCGAGTCGCGCAGGCGGGACACCGCGTCGTATTCGTACAGGCCCTGCTGCGCCTTGGTCGTCGACTTGATGTGCCACTGGAACAGCGGCAGGTTCAGCGCCCTGGCCACCTCCTCGGCGAGCAGGGTCTTGCCGGTGCCCGGCTCGCCCTTGATCAGCAGCGGGCGCTGCAGGGCGCGGGCGGCATTGACCGCCATGGTCAGGTCGGCGGTGGCGACATAGGTATCGGTGCCTTCGAATTTCATCGGATTTCGCTCGTCGGAAGATGTCGGGATTGTAAGGGCGCGTCATGGAGCCGTCAGCGGACATCGGTTAGGATAGTCCGCTCCGCCTAACGTTCCCGGCCGCCATGACCCTGCCGCTCTTCTCCCGCACGCCGCTGCTCGCCGGCACCGACCCCGAAGCCGTGCGCGCCCGCATCCGCGATCATTTCCAGCAGACCTTCGACCGCTACGAGTCGCTGTTCGAGGTGCTAACCTGCGACGCCGCCTACTACGAGAAGCCGATTTCACTGCGTCACCCGCTGATCTTCTACTACGGCCACACCGCCACCTTCTTCATCAACAAGCTGCTGCTGGTCGGCCTGGTCCGGGAACGCCTCAATCCGCGCTTCGAGTCGATGTTCGCCATCGGCGTCGACGAAATGAGCTGGGACGACCTCAACGACGCCAACTATGACTGGCCGACGGTGGCCGAGGTCAGGGCCTACCGCCAGCGCCTGCGCGCCACCGTGGACGAGATCATCCGCATGGCGCCGCTGAGCCTGCCGATCGGCTGGGACAACCCGTGGTGGGCGATCCTGATGGGCATCGAGCACGAGCGCATTCACCTGGAAACCTCATCGGTGCTGATCCGCCAGCACCGCCTCGACTATGTGCGGCCGCACCCGGCCTGGCCGCCGTGCCGGCAGAGCGGCCCGGCGCCGGACAATGCGCAGGTATCCATCCCGGCCGGCGACGTCCGCCTCGGCAAGGATTTCGCCGACCCCTACTACGGCTGGGACAACGAATACGGTCGCCACGAGGCCGTCGTGCCGGCTTTTTCGGCCAGCCGCTTTCTCGTCTCCAACGGGGAGTTCCTGACCTTCGTCGAAGCCGGCGGCTATGCCGACGACAGCCTGTGGAGCGAGGAAGGCCGCGCCTGGAAGGATTTTGCCGGCGCCCGCCACCCGACCTTCTGGCAACACGAGGGCGATGGCTGGCACCTGCGCCTGATGACCGAAGTCGTCGCCATGCCCTGGAACTGGCCGGTCGAGACCAACTACCATGAAGCCAAGGCTTACTGTAACTGGCAGGCGCGGCAGACCGGCCAGCCGGTGCGCCTGCCGAGCGAGGACGAGTGGTATCGCCTGCTCGCCGTCGCCGGCCTCAAGGAGCTGGCCGCTGACGAGCCGACCCAGGCCAACCTGCATCTCGACCACTGGGCCTCGTCCTGCCCGGTCGACACCTTCGCCCACGGCCCGCTGTACGACGTCGTCGGCAATGTCTGGCAATGGACCGAGACGCCGATCTACCCCTTCGACGGCTTCGCCGTGCATCCGATCTACGACGACTTCACAACGCCGACCTACGACGAGCGGCACAACCTGTTCAAGGGCGGCTCGTGGATCTCCTGCGGCAACGAGGCGCGCCACAGCTCGCGCTACGCCTTCCGCCGCCACTTCTTCCAGCACGCCGGCTTCCGTACCGTGGTCGGCGAGCCGCTGGCCAAGCCGCCGGCATCCAATTACGAGACCGACCGCCTGCTGTCGGAATACGCCGAATTCCACTACGGCGACGAATACTACGGCGTGCCCAATTTCCCGCGCGCCATGGCCGAGTTGTGCATCACTGCACTGGCCGGCCGCCCGGCGCGCCGCGCCCTCGATCTCGGTTGCGCCACCGGCCGCGCCAGCTTCGAACTGGCCAAACACTTCGAGCAGGTCACCGGCCTCGACTTCTCGGCCCGCTTCATCAATGTCGGCGTCCAGCTGGCGACGCAGGGCAGCGTGCGCTACACGCTGGCCGACGAGGGCGAACTGGTCTCCTACCACGAGCGCCGCCTGGCCGACCTCGGGCTGGCGGCAGTGCGCGACAAGGTAACCTTCTTCCAGGGCGACGCCTGCAACCTGAAGCCGCATTTCACCGGCTACGACCTGATCCTCGCCGCCAACCTGATCGACCGACTGTACAGTCCGCGCAAGCTGCTCGAGCACATCCACGACCGCATCGTGCCGGGCGGCCTGCTGGTCATCGCCTCGCCCTACACCTGGCTCGAGGAGCACACGCCGCGCAGTGAGTGGATCGGCGGTTTCAAGAAGGATGGCGAAAACCTGACCACGCTCGACGGCCTGCAAGCCATCCTTGGCCAGCATTTCCGCCGACTCGGCGAGCCGCGTTCGCTGCCCTTCGTCATCCGCGAGACGAAGCGCAAGTTCCAGCACACGCAGTCGGAAGTGACTGTCTGGGAACGCCTGCCTTAACTCACCCCGACCGCACCGCCCTCCGCTTCACCACACACCGCACGCCCGCCCCGGGCAGCGGGCGCCTTCCCGTGCACCGGCATTTTTTCCCGACGATTGATCTGGATCAGACATCCATCACCGTTTTCTTATATTATGCAAGTCGTTAAGCCTGCGAGAATCCGGACGATGTGACTTGGGGAGGTTGCCCGTCCAGCAAACCATTGAGGAATACACATGAAACACCATGTGCGTACACTCGTCGGCTTGATCTTGCTGGCTGGCACGACCTGGCTCCATGCCGCGGACGCGCCGGCCGCCGCCCTGGCGGCGACGACCCGACCGGCATCCACATCGACCACCGACCACAGCAAGCTGGAGGCCCTGAAAGGCCCGTTCAAGAGCGGTCCGGAAGTGACCAAGGCCTGCCTCTCCTGCCACAACGTCGCCGGCCACCAGGTCATGAAAAGCGTGCACTGGACCTGGGAAGCGACCAGCAAGACCACCGGCAAGACGCTCGGCAAGAAATGGGCGGCCAACAACTTCTGCGGCTCACCGCTCTCCAACGAACCGCGCTGCACCAGTTGCCACGCCGGCTACGGCTGGACGGACAAGGACTACGACTTCACCAAACAGGAGAACGTCGACTGCCTGGCCTGTCATGACAACACCGGCACCTACCGCAAGATGGCGACCGACGCCGGCCATCCGCTCTACGAGGACCGCGCCTACCAGCCGATGGAAGGCCCGCCGGGCACCAAGCAGCTGAAGGCACCGGATCTGACGAAGATCGCCCAGCATGTCGGCAAACCCGGTCGCGACAACTGCGGCAACTGCCACTTCAACGGCGGCGGCGGCGATGCGGTGAAGCACGGCGACCTCGACACCTCGCTGAAGAACCCGCCACGCGAGCTCGATGTGCATATGGCCAAGGACGGCGCCAACATGGTCTGTTCGGATTGCCACACCTTCAACGAGCACCAGCCCTCGGGCAGCCGTTATGCAGTCAATCCCAAGGACACGCACGGTTTCGACCTGCCCAAGGACGACCACAATCGTGCCACCTGCGAATCCTGCCACGGCCTGGCGCCGCACAAGCAAGCCAAGATCAACAACCACGCCAACAAGGTCGCCTGCCAGACCTGCCACATCCCGGAATTCGCCCGTGGCGGCGTCGCCACCAAGATGCTCTGGGACTGGTCCACGGCCGGCAGGATGGACGCCGACGGCAAGCCGCTGTTCATCAAGGATGACCACGGTCACCTGAAGTACTCGGCGGCCAAGGGCGACTTCAAGTACGGCGAGAACGTTCGCCCCGAGTACAAGTGGTACAACGGTATCGTCGAACAGGTATCGATCGTCGACAAGCTGGACAAGTACATCGGCAAGGACGGCGTCCTTGAACTGAACCGCATCGCCGGTTCGGCCAGCGACGAAAATGCCCGCATCTGGCCGTTCAAGGTGATGCACGGCAAGCAGGCCTACGATCCGGTCAACAACACGCTGGTGGTCAACCACGTGTTCGGCGACGACGACACCGCCTTCTGGAAGCACTACGACTACGACAAGGCGATCAAGGCCGGCATGGACTTCGCCGGCCTGCCCTACAGTGGCAAGTTCGACTTCATCGAGACGCGGATGAACTGGTTCATCACCCACATGGTGGCGCCGAAGGAAAAGGCCGTGCCGTGCGCCGAATGTCACACCCGTGCCGCCGACGGCCGACTGGCCTCGATCGACGGAGTCTACATTCCGGGCCGCGACCACAACAGCTGGGTCGATCTCTTCGGCGGCCTGGCCATCGCCGGCTCCATCGGTGCCGGCCTGATCCACGGCCTGGTCCGCATCATCACCCGTCGTCGCAAGGAGAACGCCAAATGAGCGCCGAACGCATCTACATCTACAAGCGCTACGAGCGCTTCTGGCACTGGTCGCAGGCCCTGCTCATCATCACCATGATGATCACCGGCTTCGAAGTGCATGGCAGCTACGCCCTGCTCGGCTTCCAGAAGGCCGTCCAGGTGCACACCCTGGCCGCCTGGACGCTGCTGGTGCTGTGGGCCTTCACGATCTTCTGGCAATTCACCACCGGCGAGTGGCGGCAATACCTGCCGTCGCTGAAGAACGTGATGGCCATGGTGCATTACTACACCATCGGCATCTTCACCAACTCGCCGCACCCCTTCCGCAAGACCGTGGTGCAGAAGCACAACCCGCTGCAACGCCTGGCCTACCTCGCCCTGCTCGCCTTCATCTCGCCGCTGATCTGGGGGTCCGGACTGCTCTACCTGTTCTACGGCAACTGGCGGTCACTCGGCCTCGACCAGTACCTGAGCCTCGAATGGGTGGCCATCGCCCATACCGTCGGCGCTTTCATGATCACCGCCTTCTTCTTCATCCACGTCTATCTGACGACCACCGGCCATACCGTCTTCGCCCACATCAAGGCGATGATCACCGGCTGGGAGGAGGCCGACGAGCACCACGCCTGATCCGGGTTTCCTTGCGCTTCGGGCGGGGAGTCATTCCCCGCCCATTTTTTTTGCGCGGAATAAGGCGAACCGCTCAGTCGCCCCGGGCAGCGGCTTTCACGGCTTGCAGGCGCCGGTAGAGCGTGCGCTCCGAGCAACCGAGGTGCGCCGCCAGCGCCCGGCGGTTGCCGGCAAAATCACGCACCAGATCGGCAAGCGAAGCGCCGGACGAGGCGGTGGAATGACGCGGCGAGGAAAGCGACGGCATGGCACGCCGCCCGGCATTGTCCGCCGGCAGATGCTGGCGGCGGATCTCGTCACCATCGCAGAGCAGACAGGCGCGCTCCAGCATGTTGCGCAGTTCGCGGACGTTGCCCGGAAAATCGTAGCCCGTCAGCCAGTCGCAGGCCTCCGCCGACAGTGTCAGCGGACGTCCGCCGGCCACCCGGGCGAGCAGCGATTCGGCCAGCAGAAGGACATCGTCGCCACGTTGACGGAGCGGTGGCAGATCGATGGGAAAGATGTTCAGCCGGTAGAACAGATCCTGCCGGAAGCGCCCGTCGGCCACCATGTCGTTGAGCGGCCGATGCGTCGCCGAGACGATGCGCACCTCGGCCTTGCGCAGTTCCGGCGAACCGACCCGACGGAAGGTGCCGGTCTCCAGCAGGCGCAACAGCTTGACCTGGATGCTCAACGGAATGTCGCCGACCTCGTCGAGGAACAGCGTGCCGCCCGCCGCCGCCTCAACCAGCCCCGTCTTGCGCGCCACGGCGCCGGTGAAGGCACCACGCTCGTGGCCGAACAACTCGCTCTCGAACAGCGTTTCGGCCAGACCGGAGCAGTCGACAGCGACGAAGGGGCCGTCGGCGCGCTTGCTCATCTGGTGGATGGCGCTCGCCACCAGTTCCTTGCCTGTCCCCGATTCGCCCTGCAGCAGCACCGCTGCCGCGGAAGGCGCGACGCGGGCGACCAGTTCCATCATCGCCAGGAAGGCCGGCGAGCGGCCGATCAGCCCCTGCGCATGCGCCTGACTGCGCGCCGCGGGCAGCGGCTCCAGCTTTTCGATGTAATAGGCAATTTCGCCGCTGGCATCGCGGATCGGTGACAGCTCGATATTTTCGAACGTCTCGCCGCGCGGCGTGTGGTGCAGATGCAGCACCCGTTCGCGCTGGCCGGAGCGCAGGCTGCGCTGCAGCGGGCAGAACTCGCCGGCCTGGTCGCAGGGCACGGCGTAGCGGTGCGAAACCTCGTAGCACTTGCGCCCGACAACCTCCTGCCGGTCCGGCCAGTTGGCCCGGTAGGCCTCGTTGGCGGCGATGATCCGGTAATTGCGGTCGCACAGGATATGCGGCTCCGCCAGTGTCTGCAAAAAGGAAACCAGTTCGCTGAGCTGCCGGCCGCTCGCCTCGTCGTTTTCTGCCATTTCGCTGCCACACTCCGCCAAACATGACTGCCAAAGTCTGCCACGCATGGCAGCAAATGGCCAGCACGCCCCCTGTGGCGAAATGCCGCAGGCTAGAACAATCAATGCCTTGGCGCTGATTTTCAGGTCCCGGCAGGCTGGCACAGGTCTTGATAAGCATCTGCTGATATTAACCACCGGAGCCCGCCATGGACCGCCGCGACCGCCGACTCAGACGCGAACTGATCCTGCTCGTCATCGCCAAGCTGATCCTGCTGACGGCGATCTGGTGGCTGTTCATCCGCGACGTCCGGGTCGCCGTCGACGACACGACGGCGACCCGTCATTTCACCACCGCCCCGCAAGGAGAAACCCATGCTCAGTGAAGAGCTTGTCGACCTGTCCCGGCTACAGTTCGCGATCACCGCGATGTACCACTTCCTGTTCGTGCCATTGACCATCGGCATGACCTGGATCCTGGTGATCATGGAATCCGCCTACGTGATGACCGGCAAGACCATCTACAAGGACATGACCCGCTTCTGGGGCAAGCTGTTCGGCATCAATTTCGCGCTCGGCGTGACCACCGGCATCACCATGGAGTTCCAGTTCGGCACCAACTGGGCCTACTACTCGCACTACGTCGGCGACATCTTCGGTGCGCCGCTGGCCATCGAAGGCCTGATGGCCTTCTTCCTCGAATCGACCTTCATCGGCCTGTTCTTCTTCGGCTGGGACCGCCTGTCGCGCAAGCAGCATCTGCTGGTGACCATCCTCATGGCGGTCGGCACCAACCTGTCGGCGCTGTGGATCCTGATCGCCAACGGCTGGATGCAGAATCCGGTCGGCGCCGAGTTCAGCTACGTGACCATGCGCATGGAAATGGTCGATTTCTGGGCCGTGCTGTTCAACCCGGACGCCCAGGCCAAGTTCGTCCATACCGTCTCGGCAGGCTACGTCACCGGCGCCATGTTCGTGCTGTCGATCTCGGCCTTCTACCTGCTGCGCGGGCGTGACGTCGAGTTCGCCCGGAAGAGCTTCCGCATCGCCGCCGCTTTCGGCTTCGCCTCGATCTGCTCGGTCATCGTGCTCGGCGACGAATCCGGCCACCCCGTCGGTGAAGCGCAGCAGACCAAGCTGGCCGCGATGGAAGCGATGTGGGAGACCGAACCGGCACCGGCCGGCTTCAACCTGATCGCGATTCCCAACGAAGCCGAAATGAAGAACGACTTCGCCATCGAGATTCCCTGGGTCATGGGCATCATCGGCACCCGCTCGCTCGACCAGCAGATTCCCGGGATCAAGGAAATCCGCGAGAAGAACCGCGAACGCATCCTGTCCGGCCAGATCGCCGTCGGCGCCCTGGAAAAGCTGCGCAAGAACCCGGCGGACGCCGAAACCAAGGCGCTGTTCGAGCAGCACGTCGGCGACCTCGGCTTCGGCCTGTTGCTGAAGAAGTACGTCGTCGATGTCGGCACCGCGACGCCCGAAATGATCGAGAAGGCCGTGGCCGACACCATCCCGCGCGTTGCCCCGCTGTTCTGGACCTTCCGCCTGATGGTCGGCTTCGGCTTCCTGATGCTGGCCCTGTTCGGCGCCGCGCTGTGGTACTCGATCAAGGGCAATTTCGCCGACAAGCCGTGGCTGCTGCGCGCCGCGCTGTGGATGCTGCCGGTGCCCTGGCTGTCCTGCGAACTCGGCTGGTTCGTCGCCGAATACGGTCGCCAGCCCTGGACCATCTACGGCGTGCTGCCGACCCACATGTCGGTGTCGACGCTGTCGGTCGGCAGCCTCTACGGCTCGCTCGCCGGCTTCGTCGGTTTCTACACGCTGCTGCTGGTGGTCGAGATGTACCTGATGGTGCGCTTCGCCAAGCAGGGTCCGGGCAGCCTGGGTACCGGCCGCTATGACAATGAATACGCTCACGCCTGAGGAACAACCATGCTTTTCGATTACCCCACGCTGAAACTCATCTGGTGGCTGCTGGTCGGCGTCCTGCTGGTCGGCTTCGCCATCATGGACGGCCACGACATGGGCGTCGGCACGCTGCTGCCCTTCGTCGGCAAGGACGACGTCGAACGGCGCATCGTCATCAACACCGTCGGCCCGCACTGGGACGGCAACCAGGTCTGGTTCATCACCGGCGGCGGCGCCATCTTCGCCGCCTGGCCGCTGGTCTACGCCACCGCCTTCTCCGGTTTCTACTGGGCGATGCTGGCGGTGCTCTGGGCGTTGTTCTTCCGCCCGGTCGGCTTCGACTACCGGAGCAAGATCAACAACCCGACCTGGCGCCAGACCTGGGACTGGGGCCTGTTCGTCGGCGGCGCCGTGCCGCCGCTGATCTTCGGCGTCGCCTTCGGCAACCTGTTCCAGGGCGTGCCCTTCCATTTCGCCGACAACCTGATGCCCTACTACACCGGCAGCTTCTGGGCCCTGCTCAACCCCTTCGCCCTGCTCTGCGGCGTCGTGTCGACGGCGATGATCACCTTCCACGGCGCGATCTACCTGATGCACCGCACCGAAGGCGCCGTCCAGCGGCGCACGCAGACGGCCATGCTGGTCTTCGGCAGCCTGCTGCTGCTCGGCTTCTCGGCTGCCGGCATCTGGCTGTGGCAAGGCATCGACGGCTACGCCATCGTTTCGGCGGTCGATGCGGGCGCCTTACCCAATCCGCTCGACAAGGAAGTCATCCGCCAACCTGGCGCCTGGCTGGCCAATTACGACAAAGCCCCGCTGACCATGGTGCTGCCGGCACTGGCCTACGCCGGCACGCTGGCGGCCATGCTGCTGGCGGTCAATCGCGCCACGCTGGCGGCCTTCGTCGCCTCGTCGCTGGCCATCGTCGGCGTCATCGGCACCGCCGGTGCCTCGCTGTTCCCGTTCGTGATGCCCTCGTCCACCGATCTGCGCTCCGGCCTCACCGTCTGGGACAGCGTCTCCAGCCAGCTGACGCTGAACATCATGCTCTGGGCGACGCTGATCTTCATGCCGCTGATCATTGCCTACACCGGCTGGGCCTACAAGGTGATGGCCGGCAAGGTCACCGCCGCCTACATCCGCGAAAACGACCACGCTGCCTACTGAAGGAGTACGTCATGACGAGCTGTGCCTGCCAGGGTGAATCTTTCACCGTCTCTACCAACCCCGCCCGCCGCCAATGGATGATGGCCACCGCCGGCGTCGGCAGCGCGCTGACGCTGACCGCCATCGTTCCCTTCGTCTCCAGCCTGATGCCCTCCGAACGCGCCCTCGCCGCCGGAGCGCCGGTCGAGATCGACATCGGCAAGCTGCCACCGGGCGAGATGATGGTCGTCGAATGGCGCGGCAAGCCGGTGTGGATCCTGCACCGCACACCGGAAATGCTGGCGGCCATGAAGCAAGCCGAGCCGATGCTGGCCGACCCCGCTTCCGAAGTCAGTTCACAACAACCGGCCTACGCCGCCAACGAAACCCGCTCTCGCAAGCCGGAGCTGCTGGTCGCCATCGGCATCTGCACCCATCTTGGCTGCTCGCCGTCGAAAGCCTTCACGGCTGGCGACCCGGCACTCGGCGCCGACTGGCCCGGCGGCTTTCTCTGTCCCTGCCACGGCTCGACCTTCGATTTTGCGGGGCGCGTCTACAAGAACAAGCCGGCCCCGACCAATCTGGAAGTCCCGCCCCATCGCTACCTGAGCGACACGCGCCTGATCATCGGCAGTGACGACTCGACCCCTACCTGACCTGAAACGGAGATACACCATGTGGTACTTCACCTGGATGCTCGGCATCGGTTTCGCCGTGCTGCTCGCCATCGTCAACACCCTCTGGGGCGACAACGAGGATGCACGCCAGCTTTCCAGCCCGAGCGACAGCCATGATCCGGGACGCTGAGCATCCCGCCCCCGAGGCCCCACGCTTGGCCGCCCTGCCGCTGACCATCGGCCTCGTCCTGCTGATCGTCATGACCATCCTCCCCGGCATCGCCACCGACGCCGGCGGTCGGGCCGACCATACGGCCGCCCTGCTCATCTTCTGGAGCATGAGTGCCGGCTTTGTCCGCGGTGTCGGCTTCATCCCCCGGCACTGGCTGCCGCGCCTCCTCCTCTCCGCTCAGGCCTGCGCCATTGCCCTCGGCCTGGCCGGAATCCGCCTGTTTCTGCAAGGCCGCCTCGGCTGAAATCCCATTTCCCAAGGAGACATCATGCAAATCGCCGTAACCTCGCAAAATCGCCGCACGATTACCGAACACGCCGGCAAGTGCCGCAAATTCTGGATCTATGACGTCGATCAGGGGCGTGTCGCCGGCAAGCGCCTCGTCGAACTGCCCATCGAGCAGAGCTTTCACGCCAGCCATGGTCAGCTGGCCGGGCCGCTGGCCGGCATCAACGTGCTGATCACCGCCAGCATGGGCGCCGGCCTGCATCACCGGCTGCAACAAAATGGCATCCTGCCGGTCATCACGGTGGAGGAGAATCCGGATACGGCGGTCGCTGCCCTGCTCGCCAACGACCTCCTGCGCTGCGCGCCGGATCATGCGCACCAGTGCGGCGAAAACGCCCAGCATCGCCATTAACCCGCAACCCCTGACCACAACCGAGAACCCATGAAAAGACCCTTCATTCCCCGTCTCCCCATCCAGGGCCTGCTGCTGTCCTGCCTGCTGGCCAGTGGCGCCGCCCAGGCCCAGGTGGCGACCGTTGTCGTCACGCTGAAGAACGTCCGCGACAACACCGGCAACCTGCGCGTCTCGCTGTACAACGACCCGGCCACCTTCCGCAAGGAAGACAAGGCACTGCAGGTCGTTTCCGCCCCCGCCAGTCCCGGCGAGGCCCGCCTGGTATTCCGGGACGTGGCGCCCGGCCGCTACGCCATCATGGCCTACCACGACGCCGATGCCGACGGCAAACTGGACTTGCGGCTCGGCATGTTCCCGACCGAGGGCTACGGCCTGTCGAACAACCCCAGGATTTTCGGGCCGCCACGATTCGCCGACCTCGAAAGCGCTGTCGGCAGCAACGAAACATCGATTAACATCAGCATTTCCTACTAAACCATTTTCATATCAGGAGCCGCATGAAACAGACCCTGCTGCAGGAAAAGTATCCGATCTTCGTCGCCGAGATCGCCAAGAGCGAAACCACTTACCCGACCGTCGACGCCCTCGTCGCCTACTATCGCGAACGCATCGCCGAGAACCCGAAGGTGCAGTTCATCGGTGTCTTCGACCACTACGCCCACACCAGCAAGATCGGCGGCCCGATCGCGGAAGGCATCACGGCAGCCGTCGACATCATCTTCTGCTTCGGCTTCGCCATTCCCAATCCGCAGATGCTGGCCGTCCGCCCGCGCTCGATCGGCATTGCCGACCTCGGCGACAAGTTCGTCATCAGCTTCATGGAGGCCCCGATGCAGCCGGCCAACGAAGCCATGGAAGCGTGGACGCGCGCCCTGCGCAACGCCTGAGCCTCGCCCATGCAAAAAAACCCCGGCCGCCCTCGGCGCCGGGGTTTTTTCATGGCCGCCAGGCGGCTTTGATCAGCCCTTCGCCGCCGGTTTCGGGCCGAAGAGCGTGTCGGTCAGCTTGACGTACCAGGCCGCCGACTGCACCTGGATGATGTAGGCCAGCGTGATGACCAGGGCCGCATCCGAACTGCCGGCACCGAAGGCATTCATGGCCAGGGCCAGGGCAATCGACAGGTTGCGCATCACCGTGCCGTAGACCAGGGCGATGGCGTCGCCGCGCGGCAGCAGCAGGCGGGCGACCACCGTGCTCAGCAGGTAGTTGATGCCGTACAGCGCCAGCAGCGGCAGGATCAGGTGCAGCAGCTCGCCCGGCCGGGCGGCCAGCTCGTCGGCCTTGAGGGCCATGGCGACGAAGACGATGCCGAGCACGCCGAGCGTCGAGAAAGGCGGGAAGCGCGGCGCCCAGTCGCTCTGGAAAACCTTCTGGCCGTGCTTCCTGATCAGCCAGCTTTGCGTCAGGTGGCCGCCGATCATCGGCAGGAAGACGATGACGACGATCTGCCGGAAGACGGCCAGCAGGTCGACCGGAATCTCGGCCCCCATCAGCCATTGCACGTAGAAGGGCGTGGCCAGCGAGCCGAGGATCAGGCCGCCGACCGTCATCTTGACCGCCGCCCCGAGATTGCCGCCGGCGAAGCCGGTCCACGAAATGGTCATGCCGCTGGTCGGCAGCAATGCGGCAAGCAGCAGACCCATGGCGTAGAAGGGCTGTTCGGCAAAGAAGACGCGGCCGATGGCGAAGGCAATGAAGGGAATGATGCCGAAGTTGATCGCCTGGCTCAGCCATTGCGCCTTGCCGTCGCCGCCTTCGAGGATCTTGGCCAGTTTCAGGCTGACCATCATCGGATAGACCATCAGGAAGGTCAGCGGCACGATCAGGCTCTTCAGCCAGGCGGTCGGCGCCAGCAGGCCATAGGCGAAGCCAAGCACCAGCATCACCGGGATGGCGATGATGAAATTCTTGGATATCAGGGACAGCAACTTCAACATGGTGTTCTCCGGATGGCGCCCCGCACGGCTTGCCTCGCAATGAAACGAAAACACATCAAATATTAGCGTTCGATTATACTCCGCCATTTTCCCGGCGCCCTGGCTGAATCGGGGCCACGCGCCGAATTCACCGCCCGAGACAGAAAACCCCATGCCGCATCCCCTTTCATTCGGCCAGCGCCCTGCACGCCGCGCGCTGCTCGGCGGCATCGCGCTACTGCTCCTGTTCACCTTCCTGGGCGCCCGGCATCTGCTCGGCCCGGAAGTCGCGGTGCTGACCGTCCGCCAGGGGGAACTGCTCCAGTCGGTCGTCGCCAGCGGCAAGGTACGCTCGCCGCAACGCGTCGAACTGGCCAGCCAGATCAGCGGCCGGGTGCTCACCGTTAATGGGCGCGAAGGCCAGGCCGTGGCTGCCGGCGAACTGCTGATCCAGCTTGATGATGCGGAATGGCAGGCGGCCGTTGCCCAGTCCCGGGCCAGCCTGGCACAGAGCGAGACACGCCTGCGCCAGATGCAGCAACTGGCCCGGCCACTGGCGGAACAGGCTCGCCGGCAGGCTGCCGCCAACCTCGATCAGGCGCGGCGGCATTTCGAGCGCACCCGCGACCTGGCCGAACGGGGCTTCTACAGCCGTCACCAGCTCGACGATGCGCAACGCAATCTGGATGTCGCCGCCAGCCAGCTGCAGGCGACGGAACTGCAGCTGGTCAGCAACCAGAACGGCGGCAGCGACTACCGCCTGGCCCAGGTCGCCGTCGATCAGGCGCAGGCCAGTCTGGCGCTGGCCGAATCACGACTGGCCTATACCCGCATCCTGGCACCGAGCGCCGGCACCGTACTGACGCGCAGCGTCGAACCCGGCCATACCGCCCAGCCCGGCAAGGTGCTGATGACCCTGTCGCCGGCCGGCGATACCGAACTGCTGGTACACATCGACGAAAAGAACCTGGCCTTGCTCAAACCGGGCCAGGTCGCCCGGGCCTCGGCCGATGCCTATCCGGAAGAGCATTTCGCCGCCACCATCAATTTCATCAGCCCGGCCGTCGATCCGTTGCGCGGCTCGGTCGAGGTCCGCCTGCACGTCGCCCGGCCGCCGGCCTACCTGCGCCAGGAGATGACCGTGTCGATCGACATCGAGACCGCCCGCCTGGCCGACGCACTGCTTGTTCCGGCCGATGCCGTACACGACACCGGCAGCGGCAACCCCTGGGTGCCGGTCGTCCGCGATGCCATCGTGTACCACCAGGAGATAGAAATCGCCGCCCGCAGCGCCGGCCGGATCGCCGTCCGCAAGGGACTCTCGCCCGGCGACGCAGTGATTGCCGCCGGCCAGCCGGTGCCGCCAGCCGGCAGCCGCGTTCGCCTCAAGGCCATCTGAGCATGCACCCCTGGCTGCCCTTCGAGTGGATCGCCGCCACCCGCTTCCTGCGCGAAGGACGGATGCAGAGCCTGCTGATCATTGTCGGCGTCGGCGTCGGCGTATCCGTCATCGTCTTCATGTCGGCCCTGCTCACAGGCCTGCAGGGCAACCTGCTCAAGCGCACGCTGAGTTCCCAGGCGCACATCGTCCTGCTCCCGCCGGAAGAGATTGCCCGGCCGCAACGCGCCGACGCCGGCGTCCTCCAGAAACAGGCGCAGCGCCTGCGCTCGATCGACCAATGGCAGAACATCCGCGCACGCCTCGCCGCCATGCCGGAAATCGCCGCCGTCTCGCCCGTCGCCTCCGGACCGGCCTTCGCCGTGCGCGGCGAGGCCAACAAGTCGGTCACCCTGCTCGGCATCGAGCCGGCGCACTACACGCGCATCATCGCCCTCGACGAAAAGATCGTTGCCGGCAGCCTGCGCCTGAACGCCGGGGAAGCGGTCATCGGCAACGAACTGGCCCGCGAACTCGGCGCCGGTGTCGGCGACAAGCTGCGCCTGAACAGCGCCAGCGGCGCCACCGACACCTTGACCATCACCGGTCTCTTCGACCTTGGCAACAAAGGGGTCAATGCCCCCAATGTCTATGTCGGCCTGCGTACCGCACAGACCTTGCTCGATCTGGTCGGCGGGGTTTCCAGCATCGACCTCGGCCTCGTCGACATCTACAGCGCCGAAACCATCGCCCGCCGGCTGACCGCCGAGACCGGGCTGCAGGCTGACAGCTGGATCAAGACGAATGCCCAGTTCTTCACCGCGCTGACCTCGCAAAAGGTTTCCAGCAACGTCATCCGCTTCTTCGTCGGTCTCTCGGTCGCGTTCGGCATCGCCAGCGTGCTCGTCGTCTCGGTCGTCCAGCGCGCCCGCGAGATAGGCATCCTGCGTGCCATGGGCACGACGCGCGGGCAGATCCTGCGCACCTTCCTGCTGCAGGGCGGCATCGTCGGCCTGTGCGGCTCGCTGCTCGGCTCACTGCTGGCCTGGCTGTTCCTGAGCCTGTGGCAGACGCTGGCCCGCAATCCCGACGGAACACCGATGTTTGCCATCACGGTGGAACTCTGGCTGGTCCTGGTGAGCGCGGCCGGCGCCACGCTGGTCGGCATCCTGGCGGCTTTCATCCCGGCCCGCCGGGCCGCCGCGCTTGACCCGGTGGTGGCGATCCGTGGCTGAACCGGCAGCGGTCCTCGAACTGGCCGGCATTCACAAGTCCTACGGCCGCGGCAGTAGCCTCGAGGTGGAGGTCCTGCACGGCATCGAACTGTCTCTGTTGCGCGGTGAATTCGCCGCGCTGATCGGCCCTTCCGGTTCCGGCAAGAGCACGCTGCTCAATCTGATCGGCCTGCTCGACCGGCCGAGCAGCGGCCATCTGGCCATCGACGGTGCGGCCACCGCCGGCCTCGACGACCGGGCGTTGACGCGCCTGCGCGGCCGGCGCATCGGCTTCGTCTTTCAACATCACCTGCTGATACCGGCCTTCACGGCCCTGGAGAACGTCATGCTGCCGATGCTCGCCGCGCGCGGCCGGCCGGACGGCGAGATGCGGCAACGGGCCAGCGACTTGCTGAGCCAGGTCGGCCTCGGCGAGCGCCAGCACCATCCGGCCAGCCAGCTATCCGGCGGCCAGCAGCAGCGCGTCGCCATCGCCCGTGCGCTGGTCATGCGGCCATCGCTGGTCCTCGCCGACGAACCGACCGGCAACCTCGACACCCAATCGGCCGATGGCGTCTTCGCGCTGATGCGCACGATCAATGAGCAGCAGGGAACCAGCTTTCTGGTCGTCACCCACGATCCACGGCTGGCCGGGCGCTGCGATCGGCAGATCGAACTGGTCGATGGCCGCATCGTCGCCGACACGCAGCGTACCGGCTGAGATGTCCTCAGTCGCCGCGCACGCCTTGCAGCTTGCGGTACAGCGTCCGCTGGCTGACGCCCAGGCGGCCGGCCAGCGTCGCCGGGTCACTGCCCGGCCGCGTGCGCACCCACTCCAGATAGCGCCGCTCGAGGCTGTCCAGATCGATCACCTCGGCTACCCGGAAAGCGTCTTCCGCATCCGGACGGGCGGCCGGGATGTCTTCGGCCATGTCGGTCAGATGCGCCACATCGATGACCTCACCGTCGGCGAGCAGACTGGCCCGCTCGATCAGGTTGCGCAGTTCGCGGATGTTACCGGTGAAGCGGCGGCTCGACAGCCAGTACAGCGCGGCCGGCGAAAAATGGCGCTTGCTCTTGCGATCGACACGCTCGAGCAGCGAATTGGCGAGCAGGGGAATGTCCTCGGAGCGTTCGTGCAGCGCCGGGGTATAGATCGGAAAGGTATTGATGCGGAAGTACAGGTCGCGACGGAAGGTCTCGGCCTGCACCATGGCGCGCAGATCGCGGTGCGTCGCGGTGATCAGCCGGAAATCGGCCGGCAGCCACTCAAGCCCGCCGACCCGGCGGTAAGTCCCGGTTTCCAGCAGGCGCAGCAGTTTGACCTGCAGCGACAGGGGCAACTCGCCGATCTCGTCGAGGAACAGGGTGCCGCCGCTGGCCGCCTCGACCAGGCCCTGCTTGCGGTGGGCGGCCCCGGTGAAAGCCCCCTTCTCGTAGCCGAACAATTCGCTCTCGAACAGCGTCTCGGTCATCCCCGCACAATCGACGGCGACAAAGGGACCGCCCTCACGGGCGCTCGCCTCATGAATCGCATGCGCCACCAGTTCCTTGCCGGTTCCGGTCTCGCCGAGCAGCACCACGGCCGCATCGGAAGGCGCAACGCGCAACACCTTCTCCAGCATGCCGACGAAGGCCGGCGAGCGACCGACCAGCCCCTGGGCCGCCGGCCGGCTGCTGGCCTGGCGAACGACACGCATGGTCTCGACGAAATAGGCGATCCGTCCCTGATCATCGCGGATCGGCGTGGTCTCGACATCGACGTGCTCATCGCCGCGCGGCGTGTGGTGCAGATGCAGCACGCGCTGCGGCGTACCGGACTCATGACTGAGTTTGAGCGGGCAGGATTCGCCTGCCTGGTCGCAGGGGACATCGAAATGGTGCGATACTGCATAACAGGTACGCCCGGCGATCGGCTCGCCACCGCCGAATTCGCGGAGATAGGCCGCATTGGCGGCAATGATCCGGTACTCGGCATTCATCACGATACGCGGCTCGGGCAAGCCATCGAGGAAGGACAGCAGTTCGCTGAGAAAATGGGAAGTCATGTCGTTTATGTCACCGCCGCCAAGCCAATGCGCCAATACTGGCACAAAACATCCGCACGCGAAATGAAAAAACCAGAAAACACGCGTCAAATAACTGATTTATAACCGATATGCCGAATATGCCCGATCAGGCATGCATCTTGTTAATAGAGTCACCGGAAACCGGCGACAATCGTCCCCCTTTACGCTTTCCTGTCTGTTTCGGGGTAAACGGTGATCGACCGGCATGCAGTCTGGTGGCATTTCCCCTTCCAGTTCGCCCCGCAGGCTTGCTTGATGCAACCAGACCGCCCTCGGGGATCACAGTCCCGGTTTCCCCCAATCTATCGAACCAGAGCCCACAATGAGCCAGCCTGAAAGCAATACCCGGCAGGAAAACACCCCTGCACAAGCGCCCACGCCAGCCCCCGTCTCCTTTTACGAAAAGCACAAGGTCATCTACGCCAAGCGCGTACGCGGCTTCTTCGACAACTGGCGGATCGCCCTGGTGCTGTTCACCCAGATCATTTTCTACGTCACCCCCTGGCTGCAATGGAATGACCGTCAGGCCGTGCTGCTGCATCTGGTCGAGCGCAAGTTCTACATTTTCGGCGTGGTGTTCTGGCCACAGGACGTCATCTACCTGACCGCCCTGCTGATCGTCTCGGCCTACGCCCTGTTCCTCGTCACCGCCATCGCCGGTCGCCTGTTCTGCGGCTATGCCTGCCCGCAGACGGTCTACACGCAGATCTTCATGTGGATCGAGAACTGGATCGAAGGCGAGCGCAACGCCCGCCTCAAGCGCGACAAGGGCCCCCGCGACGCCGCCTGGTGGCGCGTCAAGGCGAGCAAGCACCTGCTCTGGCTCGTCTTCTCGCTGTGGACGGGCTTCACGCTGGTCTGCTATTTCACGCCGGTCAGCGAGCTGATGATTTCCGTGCGTACCGGCAACCTCGGCGGCTGGGAGATCTTCTGGATATTCTTCTACGGCGGCTTCACCTACCTGATGGCCGGCTTCATGCGCGAACAGGTATGCAAGCACATGTGCCCGTATGCCCGTTTCCAGAGCGTGATGTTCGACCCGGACACGCTGATCATCTCCTACGATGCCGAACGCGGCGAACAGCGCGGTGCGCGCAAGAAAGGCGTCGACGCCAAGGCTGCCGGTCTCGGCGACTGCGTCGATTGCGGCCTGTGCGTGCAGGTCTGCCCGACCGGCATCGACATCCGCAACGGTCTGCAATACGAGTGCATCGGCTGCGCCGCCTGCGTGGACATCTGCGACCAGGTCATGGACAAGGTCGGCCTGCCGCGCGGCCTGGTGCGCTATTCGACAGAAACGGCCATGGCCAAGCATCTGTCGTCGAAGGAAATCGTCAGCCACATCATCCGTCCGCGCATCATCCTGTACACCGCGATCCTCGTGCTGATCACCGGTCTGGCCGCCTGGTTCCTGGCACACCGCATCCCGCTCAAGGTCGACATCATCCGCGACCGATCGGTGCTCGCCCGCGAAGCCGACGATGGCCGCATCGAGAACGTCTACATGCTGCAGATCATGAATACCGAGGAACAGGGGCACCGCTACCGCGTGACGGTCGACGGCATGCCGGGGGCCGAGATCGATGGCGAAAACGAGGTGGATGTGCCGGCCGCCGCCTTGCACGGCTTCAACACCGTCGTCCGCGTTCCGCCGGACGCTGGCAAGAGCGGCGCCAATCCGATCCATTTCGAGATCGTCTCGACCAGCAATCCCGACATCAGGGTCCGGGAGAAGGCCTCCTTCCTCCTGCCCTGATTCAGCAAGGAATCTCCGCCTTGGCGGGAGCTAGGCTCCCGCTTTTTTTTGCCTGCCGGATCGGCCCATCGCCCGGTTGAGGAATGAGGCCAGTGCGCCGATCTGCCGTCCGACATCGCCATAGTCGTCGTGACTGCCCGGCACCACCAGCAGTTCGACCCGCCCTGCGGCACCGGCTGCATGGATCTGCCGGGCTTCGGACAGCGGCACCGTGGCATCGTCCGCCCCGTGCACCAGCAGCACCGGGCAGCCGACGCGGGCGATGGTGCGAACCGGCGCGATGGCGTCGAAACGGTAGCCGATGACCCGCTGGACATAAGCCAGGACATAAGCACCGAGCGGCCAATGGGGAATGTGCTTGCTGGCCAGCCAGCGCCGCATCATCGCCGCCGGGTGGGCGAACGCCGCCAGACTGATCACGGCACGCAGCCGCGGCTGCCGGGATGCGACCAGCAGGGCCGCGCCCGCCCCGACCGAATGACCGATCACGCCGAGGCGATCAGCATCGATATCCGGTTGCCGGGCCAGCCAGGCCAGACCGGCCTCGATATCCTCGGCGAAGCGCGGCAGCGACGCGAAGGAATCCTCATCGCTGCGCCCATGGCAACGGGCGTCCAGGAACAGCAAGGAATACCCTTCGGCATGCAAAGGCGCGGCCAGCGGCAGCATCATTTCGGCATTACCGCCCCAGCCATGCATGACCACCAGCGCCGGCGCCGCCTCGCCGGCCGGCACGAACCAGCCGAACAGCCGCTTGCCACGCACCCCCGGGATCTCTGCCGTGCGCCATGGCAGACCGCTCGGCTCGCCGCATTCGCGCACGCGCTCGGGCGCCAAGCCGCGGCGGATGGTCAGGTTGACGCCGGCCCAGACGGAGAGCAGCAAGGGCGGCAGGCAGAGCCAGGCGTTCATGCGGACTCAGCGCGGCGGCAGGAAGATTGCGCCGCTGGCAACTGCACGCAAGGTACGCAGCAAGGTCGTTGCCCACAGCGCCACGAGCAGCAGCCACACCGCAACGGCAATGGCAAACACGGCGCTCCAGCCGAACGACTGGTGAACGCGCAGGCTGGCCGCCACCAGGGCGCCAAGCGGAAAGGTGAAGCCCCACCATGACAGCGCAAAAGGCAACTGGCCCGCCGCATGCGCAGCAACGGTCAGCAGGACGGCCATCACCAGCCACCACATGGCAAAGCCCCAGAAGACCAGCAGCACGAGCAACGCCAGTTCGCGCACGGCGGGCATGGCAAGAACCTCGGCCAGGTTGAGCAGGCTGACCGGAATGACACCAAGCGGCGCCAGATGGATCCAGACGGTCGGCGCCAGAACTCCCTGTGCCGGCCGGTGCAGGTACTTGCGCTGGAAAACCAGGCCGAGCAATGCCAGATACATCATGCTGCCGGCACCGAGACCGAGGATGTTGAGCAGTAGCGCCCACTCGCGCAGCAGCCCATCCATGCGGGCAAGCAACGGTCCGCCGGCCAGCGGCATGACGACGAGACCGACGGCCGGGATGAAGCTGGCCGGAGTCACATGCTCCATGCCGACCTGTTCTCCGCGAAACACCAGGAACAGCACCGCGAAACTGAAGAGCAGATGCAACAGCGCCCCCAGCCACCACAGCACCAGCGCGACCGCAACGCAGTCCGTGAACACCAGCCATTGCGCCGCCAGCACCAGCAGGGCGATGGAAAATGTCGGATAGAAATTGCCCTGCACCGGATGGGCCAGCATCTGCATGGCCTGCGAACGGAAACGCAGCCACTGGCTCAGCCAGGGCAGGGCGAGGAGTACGAAGAGCAGGCTGTTGAACCAGTGCAGGAGCAGCGCCGGCAAGGCCAGTAGCGGCCACCGGACGGCCAGACTGGCGGTGGTCATGGCCAGCACGCCGGATCCCATGACAGCAGCAAACCAGCCGGGAGCGAAGCTGCGGGATATCTCGGCAAAACGTGGGTAGCTCATGGCATGCTCAAATATAAGCAAAGGCGAATTTTATTCGAATGCCCCGCCATCGCTGAACCATTCAATTACGCCTTGATCAAACCCGGCAAGACATCCTGTTACGATTGCCGCTGCGGGAAGACGAGGGGGAGGGCAGCATGAGTCGCAAGCACGAACAACGCAGCCGGACCGACCGGCGTCAGGATGAGATCGGCCCGCCCAGTGGCTGGAAGGACAGACGGCGGCGGACCGAGCGACGGATACCGGAAATCGATGAACAGGAGGTCTCCGAGTCGGAATGGCTCAGCTATTTCGGGCAGACGGCGAAGGTGGTGGCGGTTACGGACAGTCTGCCTGCGCACGAACTGGCCGCCGACGTACTCGAGCGAGCGCGCGAATGAACTCAGGTCTCGGCAAGCAGCACGACCGTTTCGCCGGCAAAGGTGACCTGCTGGCCGGGGCGCAGCTTGGCCCGCTTGCGCGTATCGACAGCACCATCGACGCGCACAAGGCCCTCGGCGATGGCAGCGTGCGCCGCCCCGCCCGACCCGCATAAACCGGTCGCCTTGAGCAATTGATCGAGTTGTATGTATGCGCCGCGCACGGCAAACTGGATGGTCATGAAAACTCCCGGGGAAGATGCCTTGCCGGATGGGCGGGCTCGCTATTGTAGCGACTGGGGGAAAGCCGCAGCGCACGCACAAACATGGGGCACAAACAAGGCTGTCGCACCAGTTCTGCACCGTAAATCTCACAAAATCCGGAAATATGCCGGGTACGCTAATTGCTGATGTAGCTTTTCGTACATAGCTCCTTCGTATTTCCGTGCATCACCGCTACCTCCCCCCACAAGAACCGAATACTCTGGACTCCCCCCTGGTGGATCACTCGCGCGTCCTCGACACCCTGGTCAGGAACCTGGAAGGCATGGCCTATCGCTGCCTGCACGACGCACACTGGACCATGGTGTTCGTCAGCCAGGGATGCCGCGAACTGACCGGCCACGAGGCGCACGAATTCGTCGGCACTGACAGCACGACCAGCTGGGAGACGATCACCCATCCGGACGACCGCCAACGTATCCGGGCCACCATCGAAGAAGCGATAGCCGCCAGGCGGCGCTTCACCTTGCAGTACCGCATCTTCTGCCGCTCCGGCGAGATGAAGTGGGTATCCGAACACGGCGTTGCCATCGAAGACGAAGCGGGCAATCTCGTCATCGAAGGCTTCATCGAGGACATCACCAGCCGCCGGACAACCCTGGAAGCACTCGAGCAAGCCGAGATGCGCTACCGCCACATCTTCGAACATGCCTCCGAGGGCATTTTCCAGTCCACCCGGGATGGCCACTACCTGGCAGCCAACCCGGCACTGGCCCGTCTCTACGGCTATGCCAGCGCCGACGAACTGATTGCCGACCTCGCCGACATCGACCGCCGGCTCTACGTGCAGGCGGGCCGTCGAGACGATTTCCTGCGCCAGATCGAAATGACCGGCGAGGTGAGCAACTTCGAGTCCGAGGTTTTCCGGCGCGACGGCTCGCGCCTGTGGATTTCCGAAAATGCCCACACGGTGCACGACGCCCACGGCAACTTCATCTGCTACGAAGGCACGGTGCAGGACATTTCGGAGCGCAAGCAGGCTGAAGAGCACCTGCGCCTGCTGGCCATGGTCTTCTCCAACAGCAACGAGGCCATCATCGTCACCGATGCCGACAATCGCATCGTTGCCACCAATCCGGCCTTCACCGAACTGACCGGCTACCTGCCGGAGGACGTCATCGGCCGCAACCCGCGCATCCTGTCGGCCGGCAACACGCCACGCGAAGTGTTTACCGAGATGTGGGAGAGCCTGCGGCGCAACGGCGCCTGGCAGGGCGAGTTGTGGGATCGCCGCAAGAACGGCGAGGCCTACCCGAAATGGCTGTCGATCTCGCTGGTCCGTGACGAACAGGGACAGGTCCGCAACCACATCGGCAGCTTCATCGACATATCCGAGCTCAAGGCCACTCAGGAACGCATCCGTCACCTGGCTCACCACGATACGCTGACCAATCTGCCCAACCGCTTCAGCCTGCTGGAAAAACTGGAGCAGGCAGTGGCCTTCTGCCGGCGCAAGCAGATGCAGCTGGCCCTGATGCTGATCGATCTCGACCGCTTCAAGACGATCAACGATACGCTCGGCCACCATGCCGGCGACGAACTGCTGGTCGAGGTTGCCCGGCGCCTGCTCGGCACCGTGCGCGAAAGCGACATTGTCGCCCGCCTCGGCGGCGACGAATTCGTCGTCGCCCTGCCCGGCATCGGCTCGCCGGACGACGCCGCACACCTGGCCGACAAGATTGCCCGTGAAATCTCCCTGCCCTACCTGATCAGCGGCCAGGAGCAGCGCACCTCCCCGAGCATCGGCATCTGCCTCTTTCCCGACGATGG
>WBUO01000186.1 GCA_008933675.1 Dechloromonas sp. | reverse complement strand
ACCTATACCGACATCACCGAGCGCAAGGCCGCCGAGGAGAACCTGCGCATTCAGCACGATCTGCTGCAGACGCTGGTCGAGAACATCCCGAGCGGCGTCAGCATGTTCGACAAGGACCTGCGGCTCGTGCTCTACAACCAGGAGCTCCTGCATCTGCTCGATCTGCCTGCCGAGCTGGCGACACAGCACGGCGTCACCCTGGAAGACATCTTCCGTTTCAACGCGCAGCGCGGCGAATACGGCCCGGGCGATCCGGAGGCGATCACCGGCAAATTGACGGCGCGCGCCCGGCAGCCGCTGGAGCATCACCTGCAGCGCACCCGGCCCAATGGCAGGACACTCGATATCCGTGGCGTGCCGCTTGCCGACGGCGGCTTCGTCACCATCTATACCGACATCACCGAACGGCGCAACAGCGCGGAACGGGAGCAACTGGCGCAGAAGGTGTTCACACATACGCCGGCCGGCATCATCTTCACCGACGACGCCCACCGGATTCTGTCGATCAATCCGGCGACGACGCAGATCACCGGTTACGAGTCCTTCGAACTGCTGGGCCACACCGTCTTCGGCCTGATCAATCTCGAACAGCAGCAAACACCGGCCGCGCTGCAGGAACACATCAGCGAGCGCGGCAACTGGAGCGGTGAACTGGAAGTCACACGCAAGACGGGTGACGACATTCCGGTCGGCATCCGGGTGACCCGCGTCGACGATCCGCACAGCGGAGCACCATCCAACTACATATGGATCCTCGCCGACATCACCGAGCGCCGCCAGGCCGAAGAGCGCATGCGCCACATCGCCCAGCACGATGCGCTGACCGGTCTGCCCAACCGCCTGGCGCTGCTCATGCGGCTTGCCCAGCTGCTGCCGGAAGCCCGCCGGCACCAGTGGAGCGTGGCGATGATGTTCATCGACCTCGATCGTTTCAAGATCATCAACGACACACTCGGCCACCAGATCGGCGACGAACTGCTGCGCGAAGTCGCCTGCCGGCTGTCGTCGGTGACGCGGGAAACCGATTATGTGGCCCGCCTCGGCGGCGACGAATTCGTCATCATCCTGCCCGCCATCGCCACACCGGCCGACGCGGCGATCGTTGCCAACAAGATCATCGGCGCCCTGTCGCTCCCCATCCAGGCCGAAGGGCACGAACTGCACACCAGCCCGTCGATCGGCATCAGCATCTTCCCGGACGACGGCGCCGACGGCGACACCATCCTGAAAAACGCCGACACGGCGATGTATCACGCCAAGGCAGCCGGCCGGAACAACTTCCAGTTCTTCGCCAGCGAGATGAACCGCCTCACCACCGAGCGCCTGGACATCGAACGCAAGCTGCGCCATGCCATCGCCCGCAACGAACTCGCCCTCAGCTTCCAGCCCCAGTTCGCTGCCGGCTCCTCGCTGCCGACCGGAGTCGAGGCTCTGGTCCGCTGGCTGCACCCGAGCGACGGCATGATCTCGCCCGACCGCTTCATCCCGGTTGCCGAGGAGACCGGGATCATCGTCGAGATCGGCGAATGGGTGCTGCTCAATGCCTGCCGCGAGATGAAACGCTGGATCGACACCGGCCTGCCGCCGCTGCGCATCGCCGTCAACGTCTCGGCCCGTCAGCTGCGCCGTCGCGACTTCTGCGAGACGGTGGCCGGCGTGCTGGCCGAATCGGGCCTGCCACCGGAACTGCTCGAGCTGGAAATCACCGAAAGTTCGGTGATGGAAAACCCCCGCGAGGCCATCGTCATCCTGGAGAGCCTGGGACGCATGGGCGTCACGCTGGCTATCGACGATTTCGGCACCGGCTATTCGTCACTTGCCTACCTCAAGCTTTTCCCGATCGACCACCTGAAGATCGACCGCTCCTTCGTCGCCGATATCGAACACGATCTCAATGACCGGGCCATCGCCTTCGGCACCATTGCGCTGGCTCACTCGCTCGGCCTCAAGGTCATCGCCGAAGGCGTCGAAACCGACGACCAGCTCGAACTGCTGCGCAGCAACGGCTGCGACGAGGTGCAGGGCTACCTGTTCAGCAAACCGCTGAGCGGGGCCGCAGCCTTCGCCTTCCTGCACGCCCGCTGCCCGACGGGTTAGAATTCCGGCCTTTCGACCTAGCGGGGAATTTCATGGCACAGCGTACGCTGGCGCGTTACCTGACCGAGGAGCAGCGCGACAAGGGCATCATCACCGGCGATCTCAAGTTCCTGCTCGAAATCGTCTCGCGCGCCTGCCAGGCCATTTCGGTTGCCATCGGCAAGGGCGCCCTGGGCGGCGAAGGCGGCGTCCTCGGCGAAGCCGGCAGCGACAACGTACAGGGTGAGGCGCAAAAGAAGCTGGATGTGCTGTCCAACGACATCCTGCTCGATGCCAATGAATGGGGCGGCCATCTCGCCGCCATGGCCTCCGAGGAAATGGATCTGCCGCATCTGGTGCCGCACCGCTTCCCCAAGGGCGAATACCTGCTGACCTTCGATCCGCTCGACGGTTCGTCGAACATCGACGTCAATGTCTCCATCGGCACCATCTTCTCGGTGCTCAAATGCCCCGAAGGCGCCGACCTGAGCACACCGCAGGCGGCCGAAGCCGCCTTCCTGCAGCCGGGTACCGCCCAGGTCGCCGCCGGCTATGCAGTCTACGGACCGACCACCCTGCTCGTCCTCACCGTCGGCGACGGCGTTGCCGTATTCACCCTCGACCGCGAACAGGGCCACTTCGTACTGACCCAGGACAAGGTTCGGATTCCTGACGAAACCCGGGAGTTCGCCATCAACATGTCCAACCGGCGCTTCTGGGAAGCGCCGGTCAGGCGCTACGTCGATGAAATGCTGGCCGGCAGGGAAGGTCCGCTCGGCAAGGATTACAACATGCGCTGGGTGGCCTCGATGGTCGCCGACGTGCATCGCATCATGACGCGCGGCGGCATCTTCATGTACCCGCTGGACAGCAAGCTGCAGGACAAGGGCGGCAAGCTGCGCCTGATGTATGAGGCCAACCCGATGGCCTTCCTCGTCGAACAGGCCGGCGGTGCCGCCACCACCGGTCGGCAGCGCATCCTCGACATCGTCCCGGAAAAACTCCACCAGCGTGTTCCGGTCATACTTGGCTCGAAAGAGGAAGTCGACCGCGTGACCGCCTACCATTCCAACCCGAACCCTGTACATTGAGCGCCCGCATCCGCCCGGAGGTATTGCCATGCACCCACGCACCCTTGCCCTGATCGTCGCCGCCGCCATCGTTGCCGGCTGCGCCGGTAACGAAACCAAATCCGAGCAGCCGCCCGCGGAAAAGGCCAGCGCCGCTCCGGCGGCAGCTCCCGTCGCTGCCGCACCGGCCAAGCCGGAATGTCCGCCGGAACCGGCCGCCGGCAAGAAGACGACGAAAAAGACAACAAAAAAGAACGCCAAGAACGAGCCCAAACCGCTCGCCCCGCCGGACTGCGAACCGGCCAAACCGAAGAGTGCGACAGCCGACACCGCAACCAGCGCACCGCCGCCCGCCAAACAGGCGGCGCCTGCCGCAGCCGCCAGTGTCGGCGCCGCTGACAGCGCCATCGGCAAGAACTGCAATCCCTGCGTCGTCAAATCGCGCGACGGCAGTTTCGATGGCGAGGTCTACGGCAGGATTCCGCCTGGCAGCAAATGGGCGAAGCTGCGCATCGGCATGGAGCAGCCGGAAGTCGAACGCCTGCTGGGCGTCAGCCACAATGTCCACGCCTACCCGACGGCCAAGGCCTGGATTCCGTTCTATTACGGCACCGACCGGACGCGCTACGAAGTCCGCTATCCCGGCCAGGGCAGCGTCTCCTACACCGGCGGCAGCTGGGGCGGTGGTCGTGGCGTGCTGATGATGATCAACTACGACACCAATCAGTAATCACGGCATTTCCGGCAGCGTCACAGCTGCCGGAAATGCACGGAACGCTACCCAAATGGGGGCGTTTCCCGGATAATTTCAGCTTTTTCGCAGGCTGGATTTCCGGATCATGAGCGTCAGCACCCCCCCCAAGTTCTCTCCCCTGACCGGCGCCATCCGCGCCCTGGCCATGGATGCCGTGCAGCAGGCCAATTCCGGCCACCCGGGCGCCCCCATGGGCATGGCCGAGATCGCCGAAGTGCTCTGGCGCCGCCACCTGCGGCACAACCCGGCCAACCCGCACTGGCCCGACCGCGACCGCTTCGTGCTCTCCAACGGCCACGGCTCGATGCTGATCTATTCGCTGCTGCATCTCTGCGGCTACGACGTCTCCATCGACGACCTGAAGAACTTCCGCCAGCTGCACGCCAAGACGCCGGGCCACCCGGAATTCGGCTATACGCCGGGCGTCGAGACGACCACCGGCCCGCTCGGCCAGGGCATCACCAACGCCGTCGGCTTCGCGCTGGCCGAGAAGGTGCTGGCCGAGGCGTTCAACAAGCCCGGCCACCAGATCGTCAATCACCACACCTACACCTTCCTCGGCGACGGCTGCCTGATGGAAGGCGTCTCGCACGAAGCCTGCTCGCTCGCCGGCACCCTCGGCCTGGGCAAGCTGATCGCTTTCTGGGACGACAACGGCATCTCCATCGACGGCCATGTCGAGGGCTGGTTCACCGAAGACATCCCGAAGCGCTTCGAGGCCTACGGCTGGCACGTCATCGCCGGCGTCAATGGCCACAATGCCGACGCCGTCGAGAAGGCATTGCTCGAAGCCAAGTCGGTCACCGACAAGCCGAGCCTGATCTGTTGCAAGACAACCATCGGCATGGGCTCGCCCAACAAGCAGGGCTCGCACGACTGCCACGGCGCGCCGCTCGGCAAGGACGAGATCGCCGCCGCCCGCGAGTACATCGGCTGGCCGCATGCCGCCTTCGAGATCCCCGACGACGTCTACGCCGCCTGGAACCGCAAGCCGGCCGGCGCCGTCTTCCAGGAAAACTGGGACAAGCGCTTCGCCGCCTACCGCGCCGCTTTCCCGGCCGAAGCCGCCGAATTCGAGCGCCGTGTGATGAAAGCCGAACTGCCGGCCACCTGGGAAGCGACCAAGGCCGCCTACCTCGCCGCCTGCCGCGACAAGGCCGAGAACATCGCCACCCGCAAGGCTTCGCAGAACGCCATCGCCGCGCTGGTCCCGGCGGTGCCGGAAATCTTCGGCGGCTCGGCCGACCTGGCCGGCTCCAACCTGACCTTCGTCAAGGGCAGCAAGGGCGTCACCCGCACCGAGGGCGGCAACTACTGCTACTACGGCGTGCGCGAATTCGCCATGACCGCCATCGCCAACGGCATCGCGCTGCACGGCGGCCTGATTCCCTACACCGCGACCTTCCTGGTCTTCTCCGACTACGCCCGCAACGCCATCCGCATGGCGGCGCTGATGAAGCAGCGCCAGATCATGGTCTATACCCATGACTCCATCGGTCTCGGCGAAGACGGCCCGACGCACCAGCCGGTCGAGCACATCCCCAGCCTGCGCATCATCCCAAACCTCGATGTCTGGCGCCCGGCCGACGCGACCGAAACGGCCATCGCCTGGACGGCGGCGGTCGAACGCAGCGACGGCCCGAGCGTGCTCGCGCTGTCGCGGCAGAACCTGCCGACGGTCACGCAGAAGGTCGCTGACGCCGACATCGCCAAGGGCGGCTACGTGCTGTCCGACTGCGCTGGCGAAGCCCGGATCACCTTCATCGCCACCGGCTCCGAGATCAAGCTGGCGCTCGACGCCCAGGCCGCGCTGGCCGGCGAAGGCATCGCCACGCGCGTCGTCTCCATGCCCTGCAGCAACGTCTTCGACCGCCAGAGCGCCGACTACAAGGCCGCCGTGCTCGGTGGCTGCAAGAAGCGCATCGCCATCGAGGCGGCGCATCCGGATTTCTGGCGCAAGTACGTCGGCCTGCACGGCGCCGTCATCGGCATCGACCGCTTCGGCGAGTCGGCACCGGCCGGCCAGCTGTTCGACCTTTTCGGTTTCACCGTCGCCAATGTCGTGCAAACGGCCAAGGCACTGCTGTCCTGATTTTTGAAAGAGGAGAAAGCTTCAAATGGCTATCAAGGTTGCAATCAACGGTTTCGGTCGTATCGGTCGCTGCACGCTGCGTGCGATTTATGAACAGGGTCTGCAGAACGAATTCGACGTCGTCGCCATCAACGCTTCCGGCGACCTGGCGACCAACGCCCACCTGCTGAAGTACGACACGACGCACGGCCGCTTCCGCACCAGCGTCGAAACCGAAGGTGAGAACTGCATCATCATCGACGGCAAGAAGATCGCCTTCTACTCGACCAAGAACCCGAAGGACATCAACTGGGCCGACCACGGCGTCGACCTGCTGCTCGAATGCACCGGCGCCTACACCTCCAAGGCCAAGGCCCAGGCGCTGCTCGAGCAGGGCGCCAAGCGCGTGCTGATCTCGGCCCCGGGCGGCGACGACGTCGACACCACCATCGTCGTCGGCGTCAATGAAGGCGCCCTGAAGGCCGAGCACACCGTCGTCTCCAATGCCTCGTGCACGACCAACTGCCTGGCCCCGGTGGCCAAGGTGCTGGCCGAGAACATCGGCATCAAGTCCGGCCTGATGACCACCATCCACGCCTACACCAACGACCAGGTCACCGTCGACGTCCGCCACAAGGACCTGCGCCGCGCCCGTGCCGCCGCCGCCAACATCATCCCGACCAAGACCGGCGCCGCCAAGGCCGTCGGCCTGGTGCTGCCGCAGCTGGTCGGCAAGTTCGACGGCTTCGCGCTGCGCGTGCCGACCATCAACGTCTCGCTGGTCGACCTGACCTTCACCGCCGAGCGCGCCACCACCAAGGAAGAAATCAACGCCTTGATGACCGCTGCCGCCAACGGCCCGCTGAAGGGCATCATGGACGTCAACACCGAGCCGCTGGTGTCCTCCGACTTCAACCACACCACGGTATCCTCGACCTTCGACGCGACGCAGACCCGCGTGCTCAAGGCCGAAGACGGCTCCACGCTGGTCAAGGTTCTGGCCTGGTACGACAACGAGTGGGGCTATTCCTGCCGCATGCTGGATGCCGCCCGCGTCTGGATGGCCGCCAAGTAAGCCCGACCTCATCCGGCCCGCCCGCTGCTGCCGATACGGCAGCAGCGCAACCCGGCAAGCGATGAAAAAATGCCTGTCGTCGTGAGATGACAGGCATTTTCATTTGTCGAACAAGTTCCCGGAGAGAAGGGAAGGAGGCGGAACTGGCACGGCGGCCAGCCCGCGGTCACTCAAAAAACTTCATCAGGCCGCAGGAAGCGCCAGTGGCCGAGCGGCAGATCGCCGAGGCGCACCTTGCCGATGCGCACCCGCTTCAGGCCGGTGACACGCAAACCGACCATCTCGCACATGCGACGGATCTGCCGCTTCTTGCCTTCCTTCAGGATGAAGTGCAGCTGATCCTCGTTCAACTGCTTGACCCAGGCCGGACGCAAGGGCTTGCCCTCGAGCTCCAGGCCATGACGCAGCAGTTCTAGGCCGTTCGGGATCATCTGGCCGGAGACGCGCACCAGGTATTCCTTTTCCGTCTGGCTGTCATCGCCGATCAGCTTCTTGGCGATGCGGCCGTCCTGGGTAAACACCAGGAGGCCGGTCGAATCGATGTCGAGCCGTCCGGCCGGCGCCAGACCGCGCAGCATCCACGGCTTGAACTCCGGATCGCCCGACTGGCGCACCCAGGTTTCGGCCGAGATCAGCGTCACCGCCGGCTTGCAATCGTCTTCCGGCTGGCCGGAGACATAACCGACCGGCTTGTTCAACAGGATCGTCACCTGCTTGGCCTGGTCCTTCTCGGCCTCCTTCGAGATGCGGATCTCGGCATCCGGTTCGATGCGCGAACCCAATTCCGAAATCTGCACGCCATCGACGAAGACCCAGCCACGCTCGATCCACAGGTCGGCCTCGCGCCGCGAACACATACCGCGCTCGGACATCACCTTGGACAGCCGCACGCCGCTCGGCGCCGTCGCCGGATCGCGCGGCGGCGTCGGGACAGCAGCAGGACGGGCCGGCTTGTTGGCATCGCGCGCCTTGCCGCCGCGCGCCTGGTC
>WBUO01000185.1 GCA_008933675.1 Dechloromonas sp. | reverse complement strand
AATTCGGGTATGCCACTATTTCCGAATTCGTCCCGTTTGTCACGTTGGCCTGGGCTTTCGGCCGTTTCGGCCGGGTTTTCCGGCGCCTGGCACATCCCGCATGCCATCCGGTGCGCCTGCGCTGTGGAGAGGGCATGAGCGCTCGTGATCCTGGCAGTGGCCGGAAAAAAGCTGTTGACCGGCCGCCGCCTCGATCTATAATTCAAACGTTCGTTTTATTTCACGAAATCCAAAAAAGACCATGAAAGGAGACACGCTTGAACAAGCTGATCGTTAGAAAGGCGGCGGTGCTCGGCGCCGGGGTCATGGGGGCGCAGATTGCCGCGCACCTGGCCAATGCCAATGTGCCGGTGGTGCTGTTCGACCTGCCGGCGAAGGAGGGCGACAAGAACGGCGTCGTCACCAAGGCCCTCGACGGCCTGAAGAAGCTCGACCCGGCGCCGCTGGCGAGCAAGGGCAAGCTGAAGTTCATCGATGCCGCCAATTACGACGAGCACCTGTCGCTGCTCGCCGGCTGTGATCTGGTGATCGAGGCCATCGCCGAACGGATGGACTGGAAGAACGACCTCTACGCGAAGATCGCGCCGCATCTGGCTGCCAACGCCATCGTCGCCTCGAACACTTCCGGCCTGTCGATGAACGCGCTGGCCCAGGGCCTGCCGGAGTCGGTGCGGCCGCGCTTCTGCGGCATCCACTTCTTCAATCCGCCGCGCTACATGCATCTGGTCGAGATCATCGGCACGCAAACCACGGATGCCGGCACGCTCGATGCGCTGGAAACCTGGCTGACCTCGCGCCTCGGCAAGGGCGTGATTCGTGCGCTGGATACGCCGAACTTCGTCGCCAACCGCATCGGCGTCTTCTCGATCCTGGCCGTGATGCATCACACCCAGGCTTTCGGCCTCGGTTTCGACGAGGTCGATGCGCTGACCGGCCCGAAGATCGGCCGGCCGAAGAGCGCCACCTACCGCACTGCCGATGTGGTCGGCCTGGATACCCTGGCGCACGTGGTCAAGACCATGCAGGACACGCTGCCCGACGACCCCTGGCATCGCCACTTCGCCACGCCGGCCTGGCTGCAGGCGTTGATCGCCCAGGGGGCGCTCGGCCAGAAAACGCGCTGCGGCATATTCCGCAAGCAGGGCAAGGAAATCCAGGTGCTCGACCTTGGCAAGCAGGATTACCGGACCTCGGCCGGCGAGATCGCCGAGGAAGTCGCCGCCATCCTCAAGCTGCGTCACCCCGGCGAGAAGTTCGCCGCGCTGCGCGCCTCGAACCATCCGCAGGCGCAGTTCCTGTGGGCCATCTTCCGCGACATCTTCCATTACGCGGCGGTGCAGCTGGAGCACGTCGCCGACAATGCCCGCGACCTCGACCTGGCCATGCGCTGGGGCTTCGGCTGGGCGCAGGGGCCGTTCGAGACCTGGCAGGCGGCCGGCTGGCAGGCCATCGCCGGCGCCATCGCCGCTGATATTGCAGCCGGCAAGGCGATGAGCGATACGCCGCTGCCGGCCTGGGTCGGCGATGGCCGCGATGGTGTGCACACGCCGTTCGGCTCGTGGTCCGCCCGCCAGCAGCGCTATGTCGACCGCTCGCAACTGCCGGTCTACCAGCGCCAGATCTTCCCCGAGACGGTGTTGGGCGAAGGCGCTTCGACGCCGGAGAAGTCCGGTACGACGGTCTATGAGAACGAGGGCGTGCGGCTGTGGACGCTGCCCGATGTCGATGCCGGCATCGGCATCCTGTCGATCAAGTCGAAGATGCACACCATCGGCAACGAAGTGCTGGATGGCGTCATCGCCGCCGTGCGCACGGCCGAGACGCAGCTCGACGGCGTCGTCGTCTGGCACGAGGCACCGTTCGCCGTTGGCGCCAACCTGGCCCAGGTGACGGAGGCCATCGCCGCCGGCCAGTTCGACCTGCTCGAGCAGACCGTCGAGAAATTCCAGCGCGCCTCGCAGACGCTGAAATACGCTCAGGTGCCGGTCGTTACCGCGGTGCAGGGCATGGCCCTGGGTGGCGGTTGCGAGTTCGTCATGCACGCCGGCAAGCGCGTAATGGCGCTGGAAAGCTATATCGGCCTGGTCGAGGCCGGCGTCGGCCTGATTCCGGCCGGCGGCGGCTGCAAGGAATTCGCCGTGCGCGCCGCCGAATGGGCGGCGCAGTCGGCGACGCCGGGCGAGGTGTTCAACTACCTGCAACCGGTGTTCCAGACCATCGCCATGGCCAAGGTCGCCAAGAGCGCCGTCGAGGCGGTCGAATTCGGTTTCGCCCGGCCGACCGACACCATCCTGTTCAATGCCCACGAACTGCTCCATGTGGCGATCCGCGAGGCGCGGGCGATGGTCGAGGCCGGCTGGGCCCCGCCGCCGCTGGCCCGCGACATCGTCGTCGCCGGCAAGAACGGCATCGCTACCTTCGAGATGATGCTGGTCAACATGAAGGAGGGCGGCATGATCTCGGCGCACGACTACAAGGTCGCCAAATACGCTGCCATCGCCCTGTGCGGCGGAGAAGTCGAGAGCGGCAGCCGGGTCGACGAGGAATGGCTGCTGACCGTCGAGCGCCGGCTGTTCGTCGAGCTGCTGAAAACCCCCGAAACCCAGGCCCGGATCAAGCACACGCTGGAAACCGGCAAGCCGCTGCGTAATTGATCGGCCGAGGAGACAGATAAAAATGAGCAAACAGATTCAAGACGCCTACATCGTCGCCGCCACCCGCCTGCCGGTGGCCAAGCGCAACGGCATGTTCAAAAACGTGCGGCCGGACGACATGCTGGCTGCGGTGATCAGGGCGGTGGTCGCCCAGGTGCCGGGCATCGACCCGGCGCGCATCGGCGACGTGATCGTCGGCTGCGCCATGCCGGAAGCCGAGCAGGGCATGAACGTCGCCCGCATCGGCGCATTGCTGGCCGGCCTGCCGATCACGGTGCCGGGCATCACCATCAACCGCTTCTGTTCCTCCGGCGTGCAGGCGGTGAGCGATGCCGCCAACCAGATCCGCCTCGGCCTGGCCGACGTGATGATCGCCGCCGGCACCGAGTCGATGTCGGTGATGCCGCAAATCATGGGCAACAAGATGTCGATGAACCCGGCCATCTTCGCCAAGGAAGAGAACCTCGGCATTGCCTTCGGCATGGGGTTGACCGCCGAGAAGGTCGCCAGCCAGTGGAAGATTTCCCGCGAAGCCCAGGACGCCTTTGCCCTGGCCTCCAACCAGAAGGCCTGCGCCGCCATCGAGGCCGGCTACTTCAAGGCCGAGACGACGCCCTACACCATCCGCGAAAGCCTGCCCGATCTGGCTTCCGGCGAGATCCGCCGGCGCGAGCGCACCGTCGACACCGACGAAGGCCCGCGCGCCGACGCCTCGCTGGACAAGCTCGGCAAGCTGAAGCCGGTGTTCCATGCGCGTGGCTCGGTGACCGCCGGCAATTCGTCGCAGATGTCGGATGGCGCTGGCGCGGTGATGCTGGTTTCGGAGAAAGTGCTCAAGGAACACAACCTGACCCCGCTCGCCCGCTTCGCCGGCTATGCCGTCGGCGGCGTCGCGCCGGAGATCATGGGCATCGGCCCGATCGCGGCGATCCCCAAGGTGCTGGCCCAGGTCGGCATCACGCAGGACGACCTCGACTGGATCGAACTCAACGAAGCCTTCGCCGCCCAGTCGCTGGCCGTGCTGCAGGAACTCGGGCTGAACCCGGCCAAGGTCAATCCGCTCGGCGGCGCCATCGCGCTCGGCCACCCGCTCGGTGCCACCGGCGCCATCCGCATCGCCACCGTCGTGCATGGCCTGAAGCGCACCGGCGGCAAGTACGGCATGGTGACGATGTGCATCGGCACGGGCATGGGTGCCGCCGGCATCATTGAGCGAGTTTGAGAAATTGGCACGAGCAACCCATCTACGTCGTTGCGCAGTGTTGGTTTCGGCCGCTTCGCTTAACGTTCGCTTCGCTCACGTTAGCCTGCACCGAAACTGCGTTTTCGCAAGCTCGCCTACCAGCAGGTATGTCTCGCTTGCTGCGCGCTGGGCGCCTAGTAGCTGGGCCACTCGTGCCAATTTCGAGGTGATGCCATGAAACCCGCCTGGCTGAAGAAACTCTCGCCGGCCTGGCGGGCGCGCATGGTGCGCCTGGGCTTCAACCTGCATCCGGCCTTTCGCGGCACCGGCGGGCGGGTCGAGCATGTGGCGCGCGACCTGCGCCACATGCGCATCCGCCTGCCGCTGACCTGGAAGACCAGGAACATCGTCGGTTCGCTGTACGGCGGTTCGCTGTTCGCGATCACCGACGGCGCCCATCCGATGATGCTGATGGCGGCGCTCGGCGACGGCTACATCGTCTGGGACAAGGCGGCCAGCATCCGCTATCGCAAGCCCGGCTATTCGACGCTGTATGCCGATTTCGTGCTCGACGGCCCGACGCTGGCCGGCATCCGCGACGATCTGGCGGCAACGCCGGAGCTTGAGCGCACTTTCCTGGTCGAATTGAAGGATGCGCATGGTGTCGTACATGCCGTGGTCGAGCGCACGGTTTATATTGCGGAAAAAAATTACTACCGGCGGAAGACCGGTGGAGGAGACAAACAATGATTGATTCCCGAAGTGTCCGCCAGGCGGCCCTGCTGGCTGCCCTGATCGCGGCCCCCGGGCTGCAGGCGGCCGAAGTGGCCGGCGTCAGGATCGACGATGCGGTCAAGGTCGGCGGCAGTGACCTGGTGCTCAACGGCGCCGGTCTGCGCAGCAAGCTGTTCATCAAGGTCTATGTCGGCGCGCTCTATGTCGGGCAGAAGGCCGGCACGCCGGCGGCCATCTATGACAGCCCGGCGCCACGCCGCATGCTGATGCGCATGCTGCGCGACATGGATGCCGAGACGCTGCACGGCGCGCTCGACGAAGGCTTGCGCAATAACCTGACGCCTGCCGAACTGGCCGCCATGCAAGGGCCGGCGGGCCAACTGGGCGCCTTGATGAAGGGTATCGGCAAGGTCCGCGAGGGCGATGCCGTGGCCATCGATTTCACGGCAGACGGTGTCAGCGTCAGCCTGAACAACCAGGTGCGCGGGGCGGTTCCCGGGGCGGATTTTGCCCGGGCGTTGCTGCGTGTGTGGCTGGGCGACAAGCCGGCGGATGCCTCGCTGAAGAAGGCACTGCTCGGTAACTGAGGCAAAGGAGGAGAGAAGAATGGACAAGATCTGGTTGAAGAGTTACCCGCCGGGCGTACCGCCGGAAATCAGCATCGACCACGTGCCGTCGCTGGTGGCGCTGTTCGACAAGGCCTGCGCCACCTATGCCGACAAGGTGGCCTACATCAGCATGGACAAGACGATGACCTATGGTCAGCTCGATGCGGAAAGCCATGCCTTCGCCGGCTGGCTGCAGTCGCTCGGGCTGAAGAAGGGCGACCGCGTGGCCTTGATGATGCCCAACCTGCTGCAATACCCGGTGGCCCTGTTCGGCACGCTGCGCGCCGGCTGCGTCGTGGTCAATTGCAACCCGTTGTACACGCCGCGTGAACTGGAGCACCAGTTGAAGGATTCCGGCGCCGTGGCCATCGTCATCGTCGAGAACTTCGCCCACACGCTGGACCAGATCATCGCCCACACGGCAGTGAAGCATGTGGTCGTCACGCCGATGGGCGAAATGCTCGGGGCGCTGAAGGGAACCATCGTCAATTTCGTCGTCCGCCACGTCAAGAAGCTGGTGCCGGCCTGGAACCTGCCGACGGCGATCAACTTCAAGACGGCGCTCGCCGCCGGTCGTCGCCACGGCTGGAAATCGGTACCGCTCGATCACGACGACATCGCCTTCCTGCAATACACCGGCGGCACCACCGGCGTCTCCAAGGGCGCCATGCTGACGCACGGCAACATCGCCGCCAACGTCATGCAGGCCCATGCCTGGATCAAGCCGGTGGTGCGCGACGGCGAGGAATTCATCATCACCGCGCTGCCGCTGTATCACATCTTCGCGCTGACGGCGAACTGCCTGACTTTCCTGATGATCGGTGCGCGCAACCTGCTGATCGCCAATCCGCGCGACATTCCGGGCTTCGTCAAGGAATGGGCCAAATACCCGGTGACCGTGGTGACCGGGGTGAACACCCTGTTCAACGCGCTGCTCAACAACCCGGACTTCGCCAAGCTGGATTTCTCGACGATGAACGTCACCCTCGGCGGCGGCATGGCGGTGCAGGGGCCGGTGGCCGATCACTGGCAGAAGGTGACCGGCAACGCCCTGCTGCAGGCCTACGGGCTGACCGAAACCTCGCCGGCGGCGACGATCAATCCGCTCGACATGAAGCAGTTCAACGGTGCCATCGGCCTGCCGATTTCCTCCACCGAAGTGTCGATCCGCGACGACTACGGCAACGAGGTGCCGCCGACCCAGGTCGGCGAAATCTGCATCCGCGGCCCGCAGGTCATGAAGGGTTACTGGCAGCGGCCGGATGAGACCGAGCTGGCCTTCTACGGCGACGGCTTCCTGCGCACCGGCGATGTCGGCTATGTCGATCCGCAGGGTTACGTGTTTCTGGTCGACCGCAAGAAGGACATGATCCTGGTCTCCGGTTTCAACGTCTATCCCAACGAAGTCGAGGAGGCCGTCGCCATGCATCCGGGCGTCCGCGACGTCGCCGCCATCGGCGTCGCCGACGAGCATTCCGGCGAGGCGGTGAAGATCTTCGTCGTGCGCAAGGACCCGACCGTCACCGAGAAGGCGCTGATCGAGCACTGCCGCGGCCTCTTGACCGGCTACAAGATTCCCAAACATGTCGAATTCCGCGACGACCTGCCGCGCACCAACGTCGGCAAGATCCTGCGTCGCGCCCTGAAGGAGCAAGGCTGATGCCGATTCCCGCTGCGCTGAACCGCAACCTCAAGCTGCCGGTCATCTGTGCCCCGATGTTCATCGTCTCCAACCCGGACCTGGTCATCGCCCAGTGCAAGGGCGGGCTGATCGGCTCCTTCCCGGCGCTCAACGCCCGCCCGAAGGAGCTGCTCGACGAGTGGCTGACGCGGATCAAGAGCGAACTGGCGGCCGATCCCGAGGCCGCGCCGTTCGCCGTCAACCAGATCATCCACCAGTCGAACGAGCGCCTCGACCACGACATGGATCTCTGCGTGAAGCACCGCGTACCGCTGATCATCACCAGCCTGCGCGCGCCCAACGAGATCGTGCCGCGCGTTCATGACTATGGCGGCCAGGTCTTCCACGACGTGATCAGCGTGCGCCACGCCGAGAAGGCGCTGGAAGCCGGTGTCGATGGGCTGATCCTCGTCTGCGCCGGGGCCGGCGGCCATGCCGGCACGCTCAGCCCGTTCGCGCTGGTCGGCGAGATCCGCAAGTTCTACAAGGGGCCGATCGCGCTCTCCGGCGCCATCGCCAACGGCGCGGCGATTCTCGCCGCACAGGCCATGGGCGCCGATTTCGCCTACATCGGCACGCGTTTCATCGCCACCGAAGAAGCGCACGCCGTCGATGCCTACAAGCAGGCCATCCTCGACTCCAGCGCCGCCGATGTCGTCTACACCCCGTACTTCACCGGCGTGCATGGCAACTACCTGAAGAAGAGCATCGTCGCCGCCGGCCTCGACCCGGACAACCTGCCGGTCAAGGACAAGACCGCGATGAGCTTCGGCAGCAGCCGCGACGCCAAGGCCTGGAAAGACATCTGGGGTGCCGGCCAGGGCGTCGGCAACATCGACCAGGTGCTGCCGACCGCCGGGCTGATCGCGCAGCTGCGGCAGGAATACGGCGCTGCCAAGGAGCGGCTGTCGGCTGCCAGCTATTAGTCGTCAGCCCAAGCGGAAAGCCATCGCTGAACGACACCCACGCACAACTCAAGCCACTAACAACGAATAACTCACAAGGAGACACACACATGAGCGACTATCGCGCGCCGATCCAGGACATGCGCTTCGTCATGGACGAACTGGCCGGCCTGCCGGACATTGCCCAACTGCCCGGCTACGAGGAGGCGACGCCGGACATGGCCGACGCCATTCTTGACGAAGCCGCCAAATTCACCGGCGAGGTGCTGGCCCCGTTGAACCGCATCGGCGAC
>WBUO01000184.1:5000-8091 GCA_008933675.1 Dechloromonas sp. | reverse complement strand
TAATGCGAAGCAACGCGCAGAACCTTACCAGCGTTTGACATCCTGATCGCGGTTACCAGAGATGGTTTCCTTCAGTTCGGCTGGACCGGTGACAGGTGCTGCATGGCTGTCGTCAGCTCGTGTCGTGAGATGTTGGGTTAAGTCCCGCAACGAGCGCAACCCTCATCCCTAGTTGCCATCATTAAGTTGGGCACTCTAAGGGGACTGCCGGTGATAAGCCGGAGGAAGGTGGGGATGACGTCAGGTCCTCATGGCCCTTATGGGCTGGGCTACACACGTGCTACAATGGCGGTGACAGTGGGCAGCAACCTCGCGAGAGGTAGCTAATCTCCAAAAGCCGTCTCAGTTCGGATTGTTCTCTGCAACTCGAGAGCATGAAGGCGGAATCGCTAGTAATCGCGGATCAGCATGCCGCGGTGAATACGTTCCCGGGCCTTGTACACACCGCCCGTCACACCATGGGAGTTGGTTTCACCCGAAGGCAGTGCTCTAACCCGCAAGGGAGGAAGCTGACCACGGTGGGATCAGCGACTGGGGTGAAGTCGTAACAAGGTAGCCGTAGGGGAACCTGCGGCTGGATCACCTCCTTTCTAAGGATTTCGACGGAAAGCGCCGAGCCTCGAGCCCGGAAGAGCTTCCATTGAATTCTAAGAACATTGCCGCCGTCCTCATGTCCCTTCATTCTGGAACATATTCCTTCGGGAATATGCACCCGAGCTGGCCTCGCTAGCCCGAAAGGCTCTTGCCGCATCGGGTGTGGAAGCGGGGGCCGGTAGCTCAGGTGGTTAGAGCGCACGCCTGATAAGCGTGAGGTCGGAGGTTCAACTCCTCCTCGGCCCACCATCCGCTACCGCGACATGGTTGGGGGCCTTAGCTCAGCTGGGAGAGCACCTGCTTTGCAAGCAGGGGGTCATCGGTTCGATCCCGATAGGCTCCACCAGTCGTATCCAGATATGAAGACAACAGTTTCCGCCTTCGGGCGGATTTTGGCAGGGTTTCGACCTTGCCCATCGGCACTTTGACATTGTGAATGGGTTTTTCAATCGATGCCGCGCTGGTTCGATTGACTACGGGAAGGCGGTTTACCGCAGGCCCGGGTCAAGAGGATCAACGCATTGATTAATACTGGCTGAGATGAAAACAATCATCCGCACGACGGACGGCATGCCTTCAGGCTTGTCGTTGGTGGTGTGGACTCTCAAGCGTGAGGTAAGGGCATTTGGTGAATGCCTTGGCATGCAGAGGCGATGAAGGACGTGGCACGCTGCGATAAGCGTCGGGGAGCTGTGAGCAAGCTTTGATCCGACGATTTCCGAATGGGGAAACCCACCCTCACCATTTAATTTCGCTGCCGACTTGTCGGCATCGAAGGTTAAATGGGAAGGGTATCACCGAAGTGAATAAAATAGCTTTGGTGAAGCGAACCCGGGGAACTGAAACATCTCAGTACCCGGAGGAAAGGACATCAACAGAGACTCCCGTAGTAGTGGCGAGCGAACCGGGACCAGGCCAATGCCTTTGATTCAACTAGCAGAAGCTTCTGGAAAGGAGCGCCATAGTGGGTGACAGCCCCGTATGCGAAAGTGATGTCAAAGGATTTGAGTAGGGCGGGACACGTGAAATCCTGTCTGAACGTAGGGGGACCACCCTCTAAGCCTAAGTACTCCTGCATGACCGATAGTGAACTAGTACCGTGAGGGAAAGGTGAAAAGCACCCCGATGAGGGGAGTGAAACAGTACCTGAAACCGAATGCCTACAAGCAGTAGGAGGGCCCTTGAGGCCTGACTGCGTACCTCTTGCATAATGGGTCAGTGACTTAGTGTATCAAGCAAGCTTAAGCCGATAGGTGTAGGCGCAGCGAAAGCGAGTCTGAATAGGGCGAATGAGTTTGATGCATTAGACCCGAAACCCGGTGATCTAGGCATGACCAGGCTGAAGGTGCGGTAACACGCACTGGAGGGTCGAACCGTTCAATGTTGAAAAATTGTCGGATGAGTTGTGTTTAGGGGTGAAAGGCCAATCAAACCGGGAAATAGCTGGTTCTCCGCGAAATCTATTGAGGTAGAGCGTCGGATGAATACCTTGGGGGGTAGAGCACTGGATGGATGCGGGGGTCGCGAGATCTACCAATTCTAACCAAACTCCGAATACCCAAGAGTAATATCCGGCAGACAGACGGCGGGTGCTAAGGTCCGTCGTCAAAAGGGAAACAGCCCTGACCTACAGCTAAGGTCCCCAAGTCACGTCTAAGTGGGAAAGCATGTGGGAATCCCAAAACAACCAGGAGGTTGGCTTAGAAGCAGCCATCCTTTAAAGAAAGCGTAACAGCTCACTGGTCTAAATAAGGGTTCCTGCGGCGAAAATGTAACGGGGCTCAAGACGTGCACCGAAGCTTAGGGTGTGTAGCAATACACGCGGTAGCGGAGCGTTCCGTAGGCTGATGAAGCGGTCTGGTAATGGACCGTGGAGGTATCGGAAGTGCGAATGCTGACATGAGTAGCGATAAAGAGGGTGAGATGCCCTCTCGCCGAAATCCCAAGGGTTCCTGCTTAAAGCTAATCTGAGCAGGGTAAGCCGGCCCCTAAGACGAGCCCGAAGGGGGTAGTCGATGGGAACCACGTTAATATTCGTGGGCCTGGTGGTGTGTGACGGTTTGCGTAAGTTGTCTGTCCTTATTGGATTGGTCAGGCTTCGAAGCAGATCCAGGAAATAGCCCCACCGTATAGACCGTACCCTAAACCGACACAGGTGGGATGGTAGAGTATACCAAGGCGCTTGAGAGAAGTCTCCTGAAGGAACTCGGCAAATTGCCTCCGTACCTTCGGAAGAAGGAGGCCCCACATTTGGGCAACCATTTGTGGGGGGCACAGGCCAGGGGGTAGCGACTGTTTAGCAAAAACACAGCACTCTGCTAAGTCGGCTTCAAGACGACGTATAGGGTGTGACGCCTGCCCGGTGCCTGAAGGTTAAGTGGAGGGGTGCAAGCTCCGAAACGAAGCCCAGGTAAACGGCGGCCGTAACTATAACGGTCCTAAGGTAGCGAAATTCCTTGTCGGGTAAGTTCCGACCTGCACGAATGGCGTAACGACT
>WBUO01000184.1:0-2500 GCA_008933675.1 Dechloromonas sp. | reverse complement strand
GAGTCTCGAGACCCGCGAATGGAGCGACGAGATGCAAGATGACGCTCGACTGACATTGTTCGACGCTTTGCCAACCAAGCCGAATCTGCGAGCGCAGATAGACCGTCTGAGCCTTTCCGCGGACGCGAAGGCCGTGCTCAACGACATTCTGGAAGTTGTCATCGAAGTTGGCGGGCGGGTCATTTCCGTGGGGCGAGAGATCCTGACCTTCGTGCTCGATATGATGCAGCGCTACCCTAACACGGCGTTCGGTCTGGTCGTGGCGCTCGTCATATCGACGCTGATCGCATCGATACCGCTCTTGGGCGTTGTGCTTGGGCCACTCATGGCACCTCTTTTTATAGCCTTCGGTCTGGCCGCCGGAGCGCTCGCAGACCTGAAGGATGGCCCCTTGCGTGCGCGTGTCGCACAGCTCGAAAAATATTATGAGGGCGCGACGAAGAATGCCTGAGCCGTCACCGAGTGAGCTGGCGCTTCAGCAAGGTTTTGAGCGTGTCGAGCGGGTCGTCGCTGACGACATCAGGTTCAAGTTGCGGCTGGGAATTGGCGAGGACGCCTATACCTCGATGCGCGCGAAGAGGCACATTTATAGCCTGTGGGACATGTCCAGTTGGGGGGCGACGGGAGCGGCAGTCGCGGCTTCCAAGACGGTCGCCGGCACCTTCTTTGCTCCAACCGGCTTCATGGCGATGTTGGGCTTTGGCACTGCTGTCACGCCTGTCGGCTGGGTAATCGCAGCGGCGGCGACCTCGGCGGGGGCATATTATGGCGTGACACGCCTATTCGCGCGCTACGAGGGGGCGCGGGTCGATACCATCCCGAAGTTCATCAATTCGCCCATCGATGTTTTGGGCGCGGCGCTGTTCGATTTGATGGGCGGGCTTGCGATTCGGGTCGCGAACATCGACGGCGAGGTCGATGACCGAGAGATCCAGGCCATCACGGACCATTTCGTTGGGGAGTGGGGGCTAGATCCGGCATACGTCGCCTCCGCACTGCCGGTCCTGCGCGCGGACCTATCGCGTGCTACGATCAAGGACATGGCGCGCCGGCTGGCGCGGTTCCAAGTCGAGAACCCAGATTGCAACGACGTTCCCATGCAGGCGGTGCTGGTCGACTTCCTTAAGGAAGTGGCGATGGCCGACGGCGTCATGGACGAGCGCGAGGAACTGGCAATCGATGCGATTAAAGTGGCGATGCGCGAGGCCGCGCCGGGTTTGGGGACTCGCGTGAAGAATGCGGCGATCGACGTAAGCCAGACCGCCAGCGACACGGCCGGCTCGGTAGGTAAAACGCTCGGCGGTCTAAAGCTCGGTCAACTGGTGCAGCGGATCGTTCGAAGGCGCTGACATCAATGGCCCGTTGACTGGAATTTGTAGCGATTAGATATGCTTGCTCACTAAGAGATCGTCCAGAAACTCCGACCCGGGTCGGCCCCCGATATTACCAGGCGGTCGCGAGCTTGTGTCGCGGCGAATAGCATGTAGCGCTCGGTATCCTGAAGCGCTTCCAGGTCGTTGAGCCGATAGTTGCTCATGCTATTTATCGTCCGAGCAAATCATGGCTCACGTTTCTGGGCAGGATCCCGCCTTGCGAATAGGATACCCTACCACCGAGACAAATTCGGAACCGCTCCAAAAGTAGGCTTCAAATACGCAGTTTGTGTCTACGTCGTAACCCTCTTCCCAGGTTCCCAGCAGCAACCTGCTGGATGAGCGACTAGTGAGCTCTAGATAGCGGTGCATTTCTCCGCCAAGCGGCAGATCGTGAACCTCTCCCGTCGTTCGATCGATGAATACACCGGCTTTGCAACCCGTTCCGCATCCCCAAACGGTCACGACCCCATTTTCGGCGAAATTTGTAGGACTGGGGTAGCCATTTCGAACGTGCGTGCGATAAGCCCAATGAGGGGATCCGGGCTCAATCTGCAATGGCATTGAGACGTCGGACAGGTCGACTGCGTATCCGTCAAAGCTAGGCAAGCTAGGCTTCGTGGCGATGGCCGGTTCAGATGGGGCGGCATCCTGAAATGCAGAGGAAGCGCCATCGACAGGCGGAAATTGGAAGTTGGCCACGTCTTCATCGCTCGGGCTGGGGTTCGACCACGCATTGGTTCCCCTCTTCGTGTCGTTATGTTCTACCCAATTTAGGGCCACGGCGATAATGATACCAAGGAGAACAATGGCACCGAGTGCCGTCACCAGCTGGCCCACAATGTACTTTGCGAGCTCGACGCGTTCGTCATCTGGAGGCGTGGGCGAAGGCAACTCTTGGCTTGGAATCGCGTCTGATGGTCGCGTAGCGCTCGTACGCCGTCGCAAAATTACAAGTTCTCCAAGAATCAATCCGGCGGTCAAAAGGTCAAAGAGCGCATGCACGCCCTTGCTCATTGCGATCACGAAAACCGGATTAAAAATGAGTGCGATGAAAGCAAACGCCCATCCAACGACCGATCGGCCAATGCGAAAATACGCGAACGCCAGATAAGTCGCGTAACCGG
>WBUO01000522.1 GCA_008933675.1 Dechloromonas sp. | reverse complement strand
CATCAGAACCGAGGGGAGCGCAATATTTCGAGGTCAATCTGGACGAGGCCCGCCAGATCATCGCGCAATGCCGCGACGGCATGGTGCGCGGGACAGAATGTGCGAATGCCGACATCGCGGTGGCTCAGGCGGACGGCAAGGCCAATTTCGACGCCTTCATGGGGCGATAACGCGAAGCGGTGATCCGCCGCATCCACCGAAGCGCCTCGGCCAATGCAGAGATCCTCCTGTCGAGAGTAACCAAATTAGCTATATTCTTGGCTAAGGGAGATTCTGATGGCTCCGTTCTCTGTCCACGATGCAAAGACCAACCTATCCAAACTCATCGCCGCCGCGCTCGATGGCCGTGACGTCGTGATCGCACGCGGGGGCCGGCCTGTCGTGCGCCTCGTTCCCGTTGCTCCAATAGGCAAACGTCGATTTGGAGCGCTAAAGGGCAAGATCGCATTGGATCACCGTTTCAACGACCCTTTGCCTGACGACGAGTAGAAGGGGTGGGGTCTGGGGTGAAACGTCTCCTCTATACCCATGCTCTAATCTGGTGGCTTGCGGGGGACGAAGCTCTCAGCCCGGCGGCGCGGGAGGCCATTGCCGATGATGTGAACAGCGTTGCCGTGAGCGCGGCTTCGGCAATGGAAGTCGCAACGAAGTTTCGGATCGGGAAGTTGCCCGACGCGGCGCTTCTGGCGCAAGAGTTCGAGACGATCATCGCATCGCAGGGATTTACCGAACTGCCGATTTCCGTTCACCATGCCAGGCTTGCGGGTGAGATGAAGATTGCCCACAAAGATCTTTTTGATCGGTTTCTGATCGCCCAGGCTCAATCGGAGGACATGATCCTCGCGTCGAACGAAGCGTTGTTCGACAGCTTCGCTGCAAAGCGACTCTGGTAGAATTGCGCGTAGTGCGGCGCCGGAGCGCCTTGTCTGTGCTCACTGGCGCTGTCGCGGGTGACTATATGGGGGGTGTTCTTGAGCGGTAGGTCCACGCCTCGAACCTTCGTCATCGACGGAAGCAATATCCACGACATCCCGTCCTTCTATGACGAGATCAACCGCGTGTTCATGGGCGGTGAGGATTGGAAGCTGGGGCCGAGCCTCGATGCGCTCGATGACATGCTCTATGGCGGTTACGGCGCCTTGCAGGGGAGCGGCCCGGTCGTCCTGATCTGGCGGGGCATGGAGAGAAACCGGACCGATCTTGGGGTGGAAGCGACGCGCGCTTATTACCGCGCAAAAATGGACGCCCCTGATCGGTACAACGTCGCCCGCATCAATGACGATCTCGCTGCCTTGGAACGGGGCGAAGGCGCAACATATTTCGAGATCATCTGCGAGATCCTGGCCGGTCATCCCCGCATCGAGGTTCGAGCAGAAAGTTAGACGCGATCAGATCGGGTCAGCGGTCACGATGGCCTAGTTATCTCACGACGCGCTTTCGAAAACCCGCGATCCGTCGCCATGAACCGTTCGAGCATCGGAACGATGAGCTTTTTGGGGTCGATGACGGGTTGGCCGGATTCACGACCAAGCGCCTCAGCATAGGCACTGAGGTCACGGTGCAGAGCGCCGGGCAGATCCAGAGTTATCTTTACAGGCTTATCCTCGGCG
>WBUO01000183.1 GCA_008933675.1 Dechloromonas sp. | reverse complement strand
TCGCAAAAGGTGCAGGTCATGCTTTGGGTCCAGACGACTACGATGAGCCCCAGCTTGGCGCCAGCTCAGATTTCGACATGGGCGCTTACGGCCACAGCCCAAACCAAAAGAGCGACGGCGTAATCACCAAACCAAACGCAAGGACGCCGTAAACCAAGGTAGCTGGCCAAAACCGACTCGGCATCTCTTCGCGGCGCACCAGGCCAAATACGAGCCCGACCATGACACCTCTTCTTACGCCAACCAGCCACAAGGCAACCAACGGCAGCCCGACCACAAAGCAGGTGAGGTAGGAGTTCATTTTTCCGAACGATTACAATGAGTCATTGCCGGCCGCCAGCCTGGACATTGGCCCGGGCACCAGGTTGGGCGTTTTTTCTTCAAGCTTTTTAACGAAGTGGACGCTTCTTCCTGCTTCCTTGAACCCCAGCAGCTCGTGTAGCCGAATGCTCTCCGAATTCTGTATCTCCGCATCGCTCGCCAATTCGATGTAACCCTTCGCAATCGCCCAGTGCTCACAGAACGAAAGCAGCGCACGTCCAACTCCCCTTCGTCGGAGGGCTGACCTAACGAACCACCCTTCGAGATAAGGGACTGGCGACGAGGCGGTGCCTTCCACGTAGTCTGAGCGCACGGAAATCTCCGCGAAGCCAGCTGGCTCCCCATCGACCAGCGCTAAAGCGACCACCCCAAATCCAGCCAAGAGACTGTCAACTTCGAGACGGTGGCGGGCGGCTGGACAATGGGGCCACAACTCTGAGCGCAGCCGCACCCAGTGCTCTCGATCCTCATGAGTAGCTGTGCGGACTTCGATTTTCATTCTTTGCCCAACGTTCAGGACGGCCATGCCCCTTTAGCGGCATTGTCTCTGGCGATTTGTTGGGCTCCTCCGAATCTTGTGATAAGTTGGCGCAACGTCCACAATCGGAGTTCGAGCGGCAATGCGATTGCCTCGCTCTGCAAGCAGCCGCGCCTGTATGGGCGTCAGGTTCTGCAAGTCCAGTTTCTTCCTCGCCACAATGTAGATCAAGAGGTCGCGTAACCGAAGCAACAAAGGTAGCGCTTCAATCTGTGCGTCATCCAGTGAAAATTCCGTGCGGTAGCCGGTCCAAAAGGATTCCAGGAACATCGCTGAGAAGGCTTGGCGATCTGCTTCGGCCGGAACGCGCCAAAGGGCCGCATACAGTGCAATAGCCACATCGCTGGCAAAAAATCCATACTCGCAATTGTCGAAATCAAACAGCTGGAGCTCGTTTCCTAGCAGGAAGAAGTTATCCTGGTAGACGTCCGCATGAATCATCCCAAACGATGATGGATCACGGGGAAGGGATTTGATTTCTTCGATCAACTCACGGCCCGCCCGTTTGATCTCATAAAGGTCGTCCGGGATATAGGCCTCCACATTCAGGAAATCTGAGTCATGCCAAAAGGCGCGGGGCTTCGCCGGACGAAACCCCAGGCTCAGACGATGCAGGCGCCCGACCAAGGCGCCCCAGCGCTCAAACAATCCGGCATTCCAATCCGCGTCCGCGACTGGCCGACCGGACAACTTCTCGAAAAGAACAGCGGTGAACAGCGAAGGACCGGCATCAATAACCTCAGTGATTTGTCCGTATTGCGAAGGGATGATCAAGGGTGCCGTGACACCGCCTTTTCGCGCCCACTCGATCCACTCCAACTCACCTTCGATGTCCGCTCTGGACCGATGGCTACGGTCAGAAATGCGCAGGATGAAAGGAGTCTTTCCCCGGTAGACTTCGAGCGTGAAGGCATGCCAGCTGGAAAGGAGCTTATATTGGGGATCAAGCGTGTAGCGGGAGAAAACGTCGGCAAGACGTGCGTCATCCAGCCGCTCATTTATTGAGGGGATCATTCTTTTTCGCCCAGACGTTTGAGTTCGACCACTTCGCGTTTCATCCGACCTCAATGGTGACAGTGCTTCCGTCCGCTATCCTACCCTCTAGCCATTGGCCGCATCGGAGGCAAAACGCAGAATGCTCATTGCGCACTCGTTCGGCGTGAGTTCCGACGTATCAACCTCCAGGGCATACGGCTTATCTTGATACACTCGGGCAAATTGCCAGCGCGCCAAACCTATTCTTCGATCCCCGCGGGCCCGCTCGCGCTGTTCCAGCACCGAGAGTGGACAGCGAACTCCTATGAATAAGGTGTGCTTCGCCTTCAACGAATCGCGGCACGCCTCGAACCATGCATGTTGCTCGAAAACGTGATCGACCACGACTGGAAAACGGCTCGATGCTAGGAGCGGCAATGTGGCATGAAAATTCGCGACTCCGACACTATGGCACTCCCTGCGAATCGACTCATCTCCGATAGCGGCCCAATCAAACATGTCCGTAAACGCGTCCAACGAAGCGTGCAGAACAGGAACACTCGAAAGGCGCTGAATGGCTTTCGCGATGCTCGACTTTCCGGCGCTCGAAGCGCCATTGAGGACTATTGCGACTGATTGCGCTTTCATGGCCAGTTAATCCGAACCCCCGATGGGCAATGCCCATTCAAGGGCTGCGGGTAAGGTTTGCTGCCAGCAAAGGAAATCATGGCCGCCATCGTATTCAACATACTTTACCCTGTTGCCATGCTTCAGGAGAACGTCGCGGAACCTTTTCACACCATCAATCTGCGACACTACCTGCAAAACATCTTCGCGGTGTTGGACATTTTCCTGAGTTTCGCCAGTTCCGACGTCCAAGTAGAAGTCCGTCGGCAGGCGCTCTTTCATCGAGGCAACCTGCTTAATGAGCCAGCATTCGTTCGACCAAAACGAACCCGACTGACTGATCACCTTTTGGAATACGCCCGGATACTCCTTGGCGATAAACGCTGCGGCCAAACCTGTGTAGCTGAGCCCTACAAGGACTCTTCGGCTAGCTTTGCGGCTCTCGGGGTATTTTTCTGCGAGCCAAGGTAGCAGCTCTTCGACGACGAATTTCGCGAACGGCGGATAACAAGGGCACTCTTTCCATCTAGCTTCCTCGCTCTGCATGGAAACATAGAGCACCCAAGAGTCAGCAATCGTGCGCCGTGAGACTAGGTCTTCAATTATGCAGGGCGCGTTTAAGCGATCTCTGTAAAGCTCGCCATCTAGGAATACGGTAACGCAACTGTGACCAGCATTACCAGATGGGCGACGGATCCATATCCGCCGTTCGTTGCCCAGATAAGCGCTCATAAGTTTCGATACGGATTCATTCATTGGGGTTTCCATGTCCCGTGTAGGGCAGTCCGAATCGGCGAACGCAAATGCACAGTTCTTTGTCGCCGAATTTTTAGGACGGGGTGTTGTGTTGCGGTGTGTCAAGGGCTCTGCTAGGCCTTATTCCGGACCAAGTAAGTTGCCTCAGCTCAGTTCAGCGGGCCCTGCCACAATGGGGGTAAAGCTCGGAAGCCAGGGAAGGAGCAGAGGGTATAATCTACCGAAAGACTGGCCGTCACATGCTTACGCAAGCTTCAGGAAAACAAGGGGAAGAGTCCGAGTAATGGCCGGCGCGCGTCCATCCCAATATCTCAGAGTCCAACCCCTCTACAGGGATGCCTGGCTATTCCCTACACCAATTAGATGACGGTCGTTTTCGCTTCGATTAGGTCTTTCGATACGCTTTGAGCAAAAGTGGCCACCTGACCTGTAGGCAGCCACCCTCCCATGCATGCGAAAACGCTGCCCGAAATCGCGCAACTACATCATCGCCTGTCTTGTCGCGGTAATACCGCGTAGCCGACCAAGACCTTAAGTGGTTCAGATAATCGTCCAACAACCATTCCGCAGATGCCTCAAGGATCGGGCATCGAATCTCGTTCAGTGGCGTCTTCACCGCCGAGTAGCCTTTGTGCAAGATACTGCTTCGCTCTGGCCATGAATCAGCGATTACAGCCCGGAATTCGCCCAGCACCCGGTCAACGTTTGGGCTGACGACAGGCCAGAGATAGCCCCAATACGCCAGCACACCCTCCGCCTTCAACACGCGCTTCACTTCGACCCAAAAACGATCCAAATCGAACCAGTGAAGCGCTTGGGCGACCGTGATCAGGTCAACCGAGTTTGAATCAAATCCCGATTCTTCTGCGGGTGCCGCACGGTAGGAGATGCGTGGATGCAGGGGTGCGAGCGCCAGCAACTGCTCACTGATGTCGGTCGCTACAACCCTCGAATAGAATTGCGCGAGGCCAATCGCGGCCTGACCGGACCCAGTCGCGCAATCCCAAGCAAGGTCATGCTTGCTGCAACTTGCGCACAGAAACTCGTAAAGCTCGGTTGGATAGCTGATGCGCGCCTTGGCATATTGTTGAGCAATAGCCGAGAAGTGGTCTTGAGCGTGCTTCCTGGCTGTCTCCGAGTTATTCACGGTGCGGCTATTCTCCATCAAGCAGTTCTCGGCTCCTTCCTGCCAAGCGTAATCTCCACCTTCAGTGGGATGCCATGCGCAATGGCTATTCCCCTACCTCACCGCGGAAGTCGTCGGAAGGCGAATCACTTTCTGCGGCGTTCCGAAAAAGCCGTTCACGGCTTCGACCAGACGGTCATCGATCTTCATGTCCTTGGCGTCGACCAGCATCACGTCGCAGTCCGATTCGCCCAGCGAGATGGGCGCAGTCGCGATCGCCACGACATGGCGCACGCCGATCTTATACGCGGCTGCGCGCGCGAGATTAAGTAACGCAACTTGCCGCTCCTTTCGGGAACCGTCGATGGCCAGGACGAGGAAGGCTTCTCCATGGCCTTCAAATTTCAGCACCTGGAACGCCATCCCATCCTTTTTTGCGCATTCAACCTTTTCAGCAAACCCAATGGCCAACTCATTGCGGTCCCGCCGCCGCAATTTGGCAAGAAAGGGTATTGTTTCTTGAAAGGCCTCAACGGATCCCGGGCGGGCTAGCATCTTGGTCTTTGCGACCAGCTCATCATCGATCTCGGTGGGGCTTTCCACCCCTTCATAAAGCTTCTGGATGAGCCAATCGACAAAGTAGCTGGGCTCTTCTGCCTTCTCCCAAACCGCCATAGCTTCCTGATGGCGCTCCGTGATTCCTACGAGATCGAGCTTGGCGTTCGTTTTCATCGCTTGCAGCAGCCGATCCGGCTCGAAAGTAGCCAATGTCCATACGTCCTCCGGAAGGGTCTGCGGGTGAACCAGACCCTGAAGGTGGAGCATGGCGCGAACACCAAGGTAGTTCAAAAAGTCAGGCAAGGTGTCGGCCAGCTTTGTGAGGAGGCGGAGTTCCTGCATCGTGAACAAATGCACAGGAATCCCGTCCTCAGGAAAGCAGCTCTGCGTGAAACGCAGATTAGTGTGCGAGAATTGACCATCAGGGGCAACGAGTCCGTAGACGGTTATCGCAACGGCATTTTTGATGTCCGACTTCCCGAATCTCAACGGATGACCGCGCGCGTTGATGAAGGTGAAGAAGCCGGGGTCGTCGGCCGCCTCAACCATTGCCCGAAATTGCTGCATCGCCCTACCCACGGTGTCAGCGGTCCGCTTTAGGTCGTGTTCTGTCAGGACAGTAGCCGCTTGCTCGACCAATTTGGTCTTCACTTGGATAATCACCAACGTGTCACCGAATGCGACAAGCAGGTCAGCGGCCTCTTTGGTCTGACCTCCGCGCTTTCTATATTTCGGACCTCGGACCGTGAAGTCGGCCAGAAAAGTAGTGGCACAGATATGCTCAACCCAGTCTTCCGCGATTTTGCCTAAATTGGGTGTCGAGTCTGGCATGTTCACGGGGTGGTAGAAGCATCATCTGGCTTGCCTCATATCGCGAGCCATTCGCGGCACAGTCACTAGACGCGTTCCGAATCAGCCAGGAGCGACCTTTTGAGAATCTTCTATAGGCATTCGGCGGCAGGCCTTGCACAACAATTAAAGTGATGAGCTATGGCGGCTTGCAGCACCGCAACTGCCTCGGGCGACATTGACGGACTTATTCATATCCACGGATTAGCGTAGATTGTGCGTCGCATCGCCACAAGACATCGCTTCGCCACCTCCTCTAGCTCGGCTTCGCTCTCCTCGGTATACTCGCATGATTCATCTTCCCACGGTTCGGCCACGTGAACCCACCGGTTCCGGCATTTTCGGAGGATGTGCAACTCCGCCTTAAGGTCGTCGGCGATCAACGCTGACGATATCAGATCAACGAGTCGCCCTTCCTTGGTGCGCGCTTCGCTTCTAAGGTGGGTCTCGATTACCGCTAGCGACGTAATGATGCACGCGAGGAAGGCGTCGCCGACAAATGCCAGATCAGCGCTGCGGACGAGAGCGCTCGTATACTCTGAAAGCATCGCTCCGCCCATCAGAAGCGAGTCGTCAAGACCGACAAGGTATGCCCACTTCTCGTCTGTGCTCATCTTTACCATGCAGTCCATCCCCACCGGATGAGCTTCCAAGTCTCGTCTTGAAACTGCAAATGCGCCAGAGAACCGTTAAGGAGGGAAAAGCGTCTCGCCTGGTCCATTGGCAAACCCACTACCATGCGAAACGTCGCATTGAGGTTTCCTCCGTGCGTAACAACCGCCACGGACTCACCTCGATGCGTGTGTGCAATCGAAACAAGGAATGCCTCAGTGCGGTCGAGCAGGTTCCGAAAACTTTCGCCGCCGGAAATGCATTCGTCAGGAGATCCGGATTCATAACAGGCAAGGTCCATGGGGAATTGGGTCGCGGCCTCATCCTTGGTGAGCCCTTCGAGGCAGCCCAAACGACGCTCCCGCAGCTTATCCACAGATTGAACTGGGAGGCCAATCGAACGGCTGATAATCTCGGCCGTTGCCATAGCTCGACCGAGGTCGCTTGAGTAGATTGCGCTGATGGAACGACCGGCAAGGTGCTGGCCCAAACGACTCGCCTGTGAAATGCCTCGTTCAGTTAGGCTGCTGTCGAAATGACCTTGGAACCGACCTCGAAGATTCCACTCTGTCTCCCCGTGGCGGATCACATAGACGGTTGTCTTCATTGCTAAATTGCTGGGCCAGGTTTTGTTCCCACGATCATCGGTTGAAAGAACCGGCCGTCGAGCCTTTCGACACCTTGAAAGCCAACCTCTCGCATTAACCCCATCAGACGATTGATAAGGATGGGATAGTATCGAGTGCGAAAGACGTGCGTGCGGCTATCAGCCCCGCCTTGGCCTTCGACGAGATACATTGAAACGTCGTAGTATTCTCCACTTGGCTCCCAAACCTGAGACAACGACCAACGCCTACCACTGAGTTCCCGTAAGCCGTAGGGCTTAGTCTGTCGTTTGGTTACGTCCTCTTTCGCATAATCCCTAAGGGTGACAATGCAGCCACCGCCAGGGCGTGTGCATTGCAGGAATTGCAGAAGCGCCTCGCTGATTTCTTCGTCCGTCAAGAGGTGAGGTAACGAATTGTCGCACGAAATCACCACATCGAACTGCCTAGAAAAACGGTCGAAGACATGCCGCATATCGCACACATGGAAGTCGATCGCGAGACCCCTGGTTGCGGCCTCCATCTTTGCCCGTTCGATTTCTTCGGACGATAGATCCGAGCCCGTCACTTCGTAACCAAGAGCTGCGAGCCCCAGGGCCTGAGTTCCGATTCCACACGAAGCGTCTAGGACCGATCGACAGTTAGGTCCCCAACATTCTCGAATCACCGAATCGAGATGGCTGGCCTGCCGCCGTATACTTTCATCCCAATCCGGGTAGATCAGATGGTAGAACTGGCTCAGCCCGGCATAGAATTTCTCAGGACTATTCACTGCATTTCGGCGATCTCATCGTTGGCTAGCTTTCTGCCTGGCTGGGTTAGCCATTGAGCATTTCACCATTTGTAGGATCGGACGCATCAAGACGATAACGTGCCAACATCTCTCCCCCAAAGCGGTGTTTCCAAGGACCAGTATAAACATGCTCTCCAATCTTCGTGAATTTGTTCTTCTCAAGCACCCGAAGGGATGCGGGATTCCGGATCAATCCGCCGCTGAACAATGTCCGCAAACCTAAGTCTTGGAAGGCAAAGCCAATGACCAAAGCAGCGGCGCTTGTGGCAATACCCCTACCCCAGAACGGAAATCCGATCCAATAATCGAGCTCCGCCGTCCCCTCAGCTTGCCGAACGTCATTTAGTCCCATAAGGCCGACGAACTCGCCTGAGCTCTGGACAGCGA